>CALBIN010000152.1 GCA_937893275.1 uncultured Opitutia bacterium
CTTTCTTTTTTGCGCCGTTGGTGGGTGCCTCCTCTTCGTATTGTGGAAATATCGGGTAAAGGACGAGGAAGACGCCAAGGAAATCCCACCTCAGACCCATGGAAACCCTAAAATCGAGACAACATTAATTGTAGTCTCATCCTTAATATTAGTAATTCTTGCAATCCCTACCCTACAGGGGATCGTGTTGTTCAATCGTGTTCCTGATCCGAACGATACGGAAATGTTGAAGAAACTTAATTTGGAAAAATCAGCGGTTGAAGATGCCATCACCGTTAACGTTACGGGAAAGAGATTCTTCTGGGTTTTCGAATATCCCCAGTACGGGATCGTGACCGCAAACGAACTTGTCTTTCCAGCCAGCAAAGCGGTTCGCCTAAACCTTCGTACCGAAGATGTAATCCATAGTTTTTGGCTGCCAAAACTAGCGGGCAAGATGGACCTTATGCCTGGGCAAGAAAATTTCATTTGGTTCGTAGCTGATCAGAAAAAACTTCTCTATAAAACTGACAAAAATGGCCTAAAGACACCGGCAAGCATAACAGAAGCAATGCCTGCCGTGCACGATGGTTCGCTACGCGAAGTATTATTTAAGGACCGTGCGTTCACAGACGAATTCGATCCCGTGGGCGGATTGTTTTACGGTCAATGCGCGGAATTCTGCGGCAACTCTCATGCCTACATGCAATTTCGAGCCATGGCTCAAACGGATGCAGACTTCGCCGAATGGGTGGGACGGTTTCAGGATTCCCAAAACCCCACGAAACAACCTGAAGCTTACGATCCCGAAAAAGAATATGCGACCGGTGATCTTGTTCTTGTGCCTGATTCAACCTTTGGGGAAGGTGCAATGCGTGAATGGGAGGCCAAAATGGATGTGGGAAAGGGACAATCACCTGATTTGGCAAAGAGTTCTTGGGTAAAAAAACACGACGATGACTATGAGCACGGCAAGCAACTCTTCGCAACCAGTCAGTGCAACATATGCCATGCACTCAACAAGACCGGACTTGGCGAGAAAGGTCCGAACTTAACCCTCTTCGGGTTACGAACCTCACTTGCAGCAGGCTGGATGCGCAACGATAAAGAAAGTTTGGCCAAGTGGCTAAAAAACTCAAATGAAATTAAATTTGGCAATCTCATGTGGAATGGAGAGGGTGTGAATGACGATCATCCCGTCCGCACTCTTCATAACGATGAGAAAAAGGTGGAACATTTAATCTCCTACCTACTAGGTCAAAGTTAAAGCGATAAAAGAAACACTACTGAACCTGCGATCATCATGGCTACCGAATCCGTAAAATACGTTGCTCCGGAAACGAAACCGAAAACGGTTCTGGATGCCTTCCGTCGCCCTGACCAACACGTCACGGGAATCCGCGACTGGCTAACCACCATCGACCACAAGAAAATCGGTCTCCTGTATGGCTTGGTCGCTCTATGTTCCTTGATATTCGGGGGCATGCAAGCCTTACTTATCCGCTCTCAGTTATGGGCACCGAACTTAGAGATTCTAAATCAGAGGGAATACAATCAAATGTTCACGATGCATGGAACGATAATGGTTTTTCTCGTGATCATGCCCTTGAGCGCCGCCTTCTTCAACTTTGTCATGCCCCTGCAAATTGGGGCTCGCGACGTTGCCTTTCCCCGCTTGAACGCACTGAGCCTTTGGTGTTTTGTAGCAGGTGCCATTATCCTAAACTTGAGCTGGTTCTTTACCGGCGGAGCACCGGCAATTGGTTGGTTTGCCTACTCCCCTCTCACGGACGTACGCTTCGAGGAGGTAACGCGAGACATGGGACCAGATTTCTGGGTGTTCGGCATACAAATTCTTGGTTTGGCTTCGCTTTTAGCCTCCTTCAATTTCATCGCCACCATAATCAACATGCGTGCACCTGGCATGACCATGATGAGAATGCCCGTTTTTTGCTGGATGACACTTGTGGTGAGTTTTCTCATCATTCTAGCCTTTCCCGCCATTACCATCGCCTTGGTGGAACTAATGTTCGACCGGAACTACGGAACTAATTTCTATGATTTTCTTGAGGGAGGAAAGCCACACCTTTGGCAGCACCTCTTCTGGATTTTCGGGCATCCCGAAGTATACATCTTGATTCTACCCGCAATGGGTATCGTTTCAGAAGTCGTCCCCACATTCTCTCGCAAGCCACTTTTCGGCTACGGGTTGGTGGTGTTCTCGGGAGCAATCATCGGCTTCATGGGTTTCGCCGTATGGAGTCACCACATGTTCACGACAGGCATGGGAATCGTGGCTACCTCCGCTTTCTCCATGCTGACCATGCTCATCGCCATTCCCACGGGAGTGAAAATCTTCAACTGGATCGGCACCATGTGGGGAGGCAAGATACGCTTCGATACGCCTATGCTTTTCGCACTTGGCTTCATCACAATGTTCATGGTCGGTGGCTTTACGGGCATCATGCACTCCTCCGTGCCTATAGACATGCAACAGCAAGACACCTACTTCGTTGTGGCCCACTTCCACTACGTCTTAATCGGTGGAGCTCTCTTCGGTCTATTTTGCGGGTTCTACTTCTGGTTACCCAAGATGACGGGGCGCATGTTAAACGAAAAAATGGGGAAGGTTGTCTTCACCCTAATGTTCATCGGTTTCAACACAACTTTCTTCCCCATGCATTACCTTGGGATGATAGGACAACCTAGGCGTACCCATTCATACAATGCGGGACATGGCTTCGAACAATGGAACCAAATTGCTACAATAGGAGCGTTTATTCTTGGAACTGGAGTTTTACTTGGTGTGATTCAGTTCATGAGGTCATTCCGAGACAAGAGCCTGAAACCCGCGGGCAAGAATCCTTGGGATGCCCGAAGTCTTGAGTGGACCCTATCTTCCCCTGTGAAGGAATACAACTTTGCTCGCACTCCAATTATCAAAGCCCGTGACCAAGCTTGGGAAAACAACTATGGTCCGCGCGACTTGCACTCGGTGAAGGAACCGCTCGACCACCATGGGGTTCACATGCCGGACCACTCATGGTATCCGCTATTCACTGCAATAGGTTTTCTCGTTCTCGTAATCGGCATGCTCTTCCATTCAAGCCTTGGAACGGACGGGGAAATAATCCGGAACTACACCGTTGCGATAATTGGGGGTATCATCGCCATAACGAGCATGATCATGTGGTCGCTCGAAGGCCCGGGAGGCTACCATCTGTTCCCCGAGGAAGATGAGGAATAACTCCAAGAATCGAAAAACTCGCCATTGACGTACATTTCGTATCCTTACTCAACTTGAAACCATGAGCGAAGCAGCAGCAGCGCACGCCGACGAACATCACGAGCCCTACACCAGCACGGGCATACCGACCAAGAAAGTCCTCATGTGGGCCTTTCTCGGATCGGACTGCATGTTTTTCGGTACCCTTATTTCCACGCACTTGATCTACCGTAAGATCTCCGCCACAGTCGGGACCAACTACCTAGACATTCGTGACATCTTCGACATCGAGCTAACTTCCTTCAGTACATTCATCCTGTTGGCTAGCTCCTTGTTCATGGCACTAGCCGTTTCAGCCATACATAAAGGCAATTTAAACAGCACCCGCTGGATGTTATTTGGAACAATTATTTTTGGCGCAATTTTCCTCGCATGCCAAGTGTATGAATTCACACACTTCGCCTATGCTCACGGCAACGAATTGACCCTCTCCACCTATCGGGGTGAACCTCATGTATTCGGGTCCACCTTCTTTGTTTTAACCGGAACTCACGGCACCCATGTCGCCATAGGTGTTTTCTGGTTGCTGGGATGGTTGGCTTATTCCTTTACCGGAAAGATGAGTACAGCCGATGCCATGGACATCGAATGCTGCGGTCTTTATTGGCACTTCGTCGACATCGTATGGATCATTATTTTCCCTGTCGTCTATCTTATGGAATACGCCTTATAGCGGACTACCAAACCATTCATTTTCTTAATCGGAGCAAAACATCATGAGCGGACACGGAGAAGACCCAGTCGAAGAGGAAAGCAAACGCTTCTTCACCTTTTTCAATCTTTCCATGGCTCTGGTAGCCATAACGGGCATCGAGATTGTCATAATCTACGTTCAAACCTTCCAGAGCACCTCGATAATCGGCATCCTATTCACCACCTCCATCGTAAAGTTCTTCGGAGTTGTCTATTGGTTCATGCACTTAAAATGGGACAAGGTGCTGAACACCGTGCTCTTTCTTCTGGGTTTGGTAATCGCGCTCGGCACTTATTTTGCGGTCATTTACATGGCCGACGACACGCCAATTATCGAAAGCTTCGAAGTCACGGCAGTAGAAAACATTTGGAAAGCCAAAACCGACTACGAGGCCGGAGCCTACCTGAAACACGATGACGCTTACTACAAGGCAGGAGCCGCCCACACCTCGGAGGAGGTTTTTGACACGGAGAAGTGGGGAAGGATCGAGGGTATTCCTCATCGCATAAGTTGGAAGATAGAAAAAGCAGACATGATCGAAATCAACTCCAAGACTCCCGACAATCCCTTTTACCACCGACACCAACCGGAGGAATCCGACAATGTGGAAGGTTCCATCATCTGCATACTCGCTAAGGTTTCGACTGACGCAGACTTCCGGCTCAAGGCTCGCTCTGAAGCCAATTGGACAGAGAACAGGGAATAATCTACCTTGCGGGCAACCCCTACGCTGAGGTTTCCCATATGCTGAGTTCCTCTCCCGTAACCTTTCTCCATTGGCACACCGAGCCTGCATTAGTGGGTGGCTTGCTGTTCGTCGCATGGTGCTATGCTTTAATCGTAGGACCTTTCAGGGAACAAATTGCCCCGGGGATGCCTTTCCCCAAGAAGCAGGCATGGTGGTTTGCCGCCGGAATCATCAGTTTCTACTTGGCGGTGGGATCTCCTCTAGATCCCTTGGGCGAAAACTATCTCTTTTTCGCCCACATGATCCAGCACAACATCCTGATGTACGTCAGTCCCCTCTTCCTGCTCTTTGGCATGCCGGGGCAACTATGGGACGAGCTTTTCATAAGGCGACCCGATATCAAAGCCCTTTGCAGCCTATTGTTTCACCCCGTCGTAGCCGGTTTAGGCTTTACGCTCGTCTTTTCCTTTTGGCATTTCGGAACTTTCTATGAAGCCGCCATCCAGAATAAAATACTCCATATGGCGGAACACTTGTCGATGTTCCTTACCTCATTCGCCATGTGGTGGCCTATCGCGAGTTCATCCAAGCAACTTCCTCCGATCCGGTATGGTCCCCAGATGCTTTTTATTCTGGCGCTGATGCTTGGACAAACCCCAATATTCGCCGTACTTACCTTTTCCCAGGAAGTTCTTTACGACACCTATTTTTACGCCGAACGCATCATCGACATAACCCCGCTCGAAGACCAAAGATCGGGTGGCGTTGTTATGAAGATTGCAAACTTGATCGTTTCCGTGAGTGTTCTGGGATCTATTTTTTACCGATGGTCAAAAGAGCGGTAAAGGCTTGATGCTAGATTGTTGCGAAGAAGCCGACCGACGAGTTTGGAGACCAAACACTTCAACACTCCAATAAAGAAATCGCAAATCGGTTTGCCAGTTTGAAAGCGACAGGCTATCGAAAAGCACAACAACCGAATGAAAGAAGAACAAGAAGCAGTCTTTGCCTTGGAAGATGGCAGCGTATTCAGAGGTAGAGCCTTTGGGGGCAAAGCCACCGTAGTCGGCGAAGCCGTATTTAACACCAGTATGACGGGGTATCAAGAAATTCTTACCGACCCATCGTACTATGGACAAGTCGTCACCATGACGGCTCCCCAGATCGGCAACTATGGAATCATCCCCGGAGACGAGGAATCCGACGGACCCAAAGCGGCTGGCTTCGTCGTACGCGAACTGAGCACCGTGGTCAGCAACTGGCGAGCAACCTCCAACCTGCATGATTTTCTCGCCGAGCACGGCATCCCGGGAATCGAAGGCGTGGACACTCGCGCCATTACAAAACGCATACGAGTCAAGGGGGCGCTCAAAAGCTGCTTAAGTACGGAAGGCCTATCGGATGAGGAAGCCCTCGCCAAGGCCAACGAATGGTCGGGCCTTGAGGGAATCGACTACGTCAAGGAAGTCACCTGCGCCGAAACCTACGAATGGGATCCTGAATCCACCAAGAGCAATAGCTTTACCGTTGCGGGCACTAACCTAAGCAAGGACACCGCGAGCAATACTAAATACCGTGTGGTCGCCTTCGACTTCGGGGCAAAATGGTCTATCTTTCGCAACCTTCGAAGACATGGCTTCGAAGTTCACGTATTGCCGGCAAACGCAACGGCAAAGGAAGCCCGGGCACTTAACCCGGATGCCATTTTCCTTTCCAATGGTCCGGGTGACCCTTCCGCCGTCACCTATGCCCACGATTCCGTTCGTGATCTCTTACCCGACTTCCCCGTATTCGGGATTTGCCTTGGACACCAAATTATTTCTCACGCTCTAGGGGCTAATACCTACAAGCTAAAATTCGGGCACAGAGGCGGTAATCAACCCGTTCAAAACGTGGAGCAAGGGCGTGTAGCGATTACGGCCCAAAATCACGGTTTTGCATCCAGTGCCGAGGAACTCGAAAGCTGCGAGGCAGTGGTCACGGAATACAACCTAAATGATGGAACCGTGTCAGGCCTCCGCCATAAGGATCTTCCGGTTTTTTCCGTCCAGTACCATCCCGAGGGAGCTCCCGGGCCGAATGATGCGAACGCCCTGTTCCAAGCCTTTCACGACCTCATAACCGAGGCAAAAAAACGCCGGCAAGGTTAAGATCTTTTCTCAGCCATGGAAGACGCCGTGAAGATCGTACCGTCGAACTCCGTCCTTGTCTCCGACGTCGCCTTCGAAAAACACGTCACCGGATTCGGCCATCCTGAACAACCCGACCGGAACAAAGCTGTCCTCAAGGCGCTCGACGACGCCGGCATCTCCGACAAGTTCCGCAAAGTGGACCCAAGACCCTGCAAAGACTCCGACATCCTGCGTTGCCACTCCGGGAAATACCTCAACACCGTCAAAGCCGACGTCAAAGCCGGAGAGCCCCAGCTCAGTACGGGCGACACCACCATTTGCCCCGTCTCTCTCGACATTGGTCGCCTTGCAGCAGGCGCAACCCTCGCAGCGGTGGACGAAGTTCTTGCAGGCAAAGCCTCCAATGCCTTCTGCGTCGTCCGACCACCAGGGCATCACGCCACACCCGATAAAGGGATGGGCTTCTGTCTCTTCAACAACATCGCCATCGCAGCTCGTTACGCCCAAAACAAACACGGCATAGGTAAAATTCTCATCGTTGATTGGGACGTGCATCATGGCAACGGAACCCAAGACGTATTCTACGAGGACGAAACTGTTTTTTTCTTCAGCACTCACCAATCCCCTTGGTATCCCGGCACGGGCGAACGGGAAGAAACAGGCAAGGGGAAAGGACTGGGTTCCACCCTCAACCGCCCCTGCCCCGCAGGATCAGGTCACGACAAAATAGTGGAAAATGCTTTCGGCCAGGACCTCCTAACTGCCATGAACAGGTTTCGCCCCGAACTCATTCTCATTTCAGCAGGATTTGATTCTCGAATCGGTGATCCACTAGGACAGTTCCTTCTTAACGACGACGACTTTACCTCCCTTACCGGAATCGTCCTCGATCTTGCCAAGAGATACGCTAATGGAAAAGTAGTCTCAGTTTTAGAAGGAGGCTACGACCTCAAAGGTTTGGGTAAAGCCTCCGTAAGTCATGCACAAAAACTTTTAGATTTCTGAGTCCTGAGGCATTATAAAATTTGCGCTAATTTATAATAGCGCAGAAAGCCCCCACCGTGTAAAGTATATGGAAATCATATATGAAATCACACGAAGTCATTAAGGAATCCATGGAAAACGTGGGGGTGAAAGCGATTGCATCCGACATGAACCTTTCATCATCCCTTCTCTACAAGTGGTGCCAACCAAACGACGAATTAGATGAAAATGGAACTAGCAACCCGCTTGACCGCGTTGCCAAAATCTTCGAAGCCACGGGCGATGAAAACCTCTTGGCTTGGGTTTGCCAACAAGCAGACGGGTTTTTCTCCCCAAATCCCAAGGTAGGCGATGATGCCGCCGAAAGCCTCTTCGCCAACACACATCGGCTAGTGGCCGAATTTTCCGACCTTCTCCGTGAAGTCTCGCAGAGCTATGACAAAGACGGCGAAATCTGTGAGGAAGATGCACATCGCATACGTCGTGAATGGGAAGAGCTCAAAGGCGCGGGCGAATCTTTCGTCAAGGGGTGCGAGAAAGGTTTTTTTAAGATCGAAGAAGAAAAAGAGTCGGAAATTTGACGCCAATCACAACTTAGACTAAGGTATCTCATAATCTTTTCGATTATATATGGTAAACAAGAAAGGATATTGGAAAAGAGTATTTGCACCTTCGACACATAAAACAAAGCAATTGCCCGTAAAGGAAGGGTTGTAACTCTAAATCCAATTAACTTTCAGTTTGTCAAAAAGCGCCGCTTACGCGGCGCTTTTTTTGTCAGTAGGTAAAAGG
>CALBIN010000153.1 GCA_937893275.1 uncultured Opitutia bacterium
AGGCTCGAACTTAGGTTGGAGAAGAAAGGCGAGCAAATCAGCCATGGACTGATGATCGAGGCCAGCCTCTAGTCCCTCGGGCATGATGGAGGCTGCATAGCTTTTCATTCCTCGCACTTCCTTACGGAGCAGAGTGACTGACTTGCCAAATGGGAAACGAATCGTGAGGTGGGTGGTGGTCTCGTTCGCAAGCAAGCCAAGCAACTTTTCTTTTGGTCCACGCACCTTGTAGGCCACGAAATCGGCGGCCACCTCACGACTGGGATCTATGAGGTTGGTCAAGAGCTTCTCCGGCCCCGCGGCCTTCATCGCAACCAAGTCGGGACCTAAGGCATGCCCGTCCTTACCCGCCCGATGACACGATGCGCAACGCTGTAGGTAGGTCGTGCGACCACGCAAAGCATCGCCCGCAAGCCGAAGTGCCGGAAGATAGCTTTCGATGACCTTCTCCCGTGAAATGGTTTCCTTCTCGGGAGGGGCGGGACCAACCAACGCAACCGCTCGCTTGCGTAGGCCTTCGTCCTTGAGGTTTCGCAAGGTGGTCAAGCGATCGGTCCTCAAGTTGGTAATTGCGACTACCCCCTTCTCAATCGCGTCAAGCAAGGCATTCGTTCGCTCGGACGCCTCGAGGAGATAGTCGATCACTTCATCCCGCGAACCCGACGACAAAACTTTCCATCGGTCCAGCAAGTCGGCCGTTAACCCCTCGGGTGCCAGACTCACCAGTTCCCTAACGGCTCCGTCGCGCAAGGAAGCTTCTGTGGCATCCAAAAAAGCAAGCAAAGGCCGGCTAGCCGACTTCTTGTCTAGAGTAGCCAGCAAACCAATTGCTTGAAGGCGGAAGGGAGAAGGCCGACCGTCATCCTCTCCCGCGGCCATGGCAATGAGTTGCAAGTACTTGCTGGTTTCCGGACGTAGGTCCTTGAGTGAATGGCCACCCTTACGCAAACCATGGGCCATGGCCAACACCTCGCTTTCATCAGCAGGCGGAACCGAGTCGGCATAATGGGTGAAGAGCTCGTTCACTTGAGTGGAAAGGGCATTCAAGACGGCGAACCGAATCCAGGAATTGTTGCCACTGGTGGACAGAATCTCAAGGAGGACGGGCACTTCGTCGGTAAAATCCGCCAAGCCGAGAGTGAGGGCTAGCTGAAAGAGGATACGCGGAGATTCGTCGCGGACCAAGGAGAGAACTGGCTCGGACAAGCGCGCTTTTCCCTTCGCGTCGTTGGAGAAAAAGGATTCGGCCAATTTCAAGGAATGCTCGCGCAAGACCGGGTGTTCGTCTCCCAAAGTGGTTACGAGATGTTCCGGTTTGAGTTGGTTCAATCCTGCGAGAACATAAAGGGCGTGCAGGCGACCCAGGTGGGATTTCCCACCCGAAACGAGTTTGGACAATGCGGGGGCCACCTTCGATTCCTGCCGTTCATAAAGCAACCGGGCGGCGGTTTCGCGCCGCCAAGCATTGGTCGACGAAAGAGTCGCCACCAGTTTCTCGGAACTAGTTTCTTTCAGACTAGGCGAAGGGGGGCGAACGAACTTCTCGGAAGTGATCCGCCAGATGCGCCCCCGGTCATTGCCGCTATTGAGGTCGACGTGGCGCTTGATGCCGGAAGGAAGCGACCACGGATGCTCGATCACTTCGCGGTACATGTCCAAGACGTAAAGGCACCCGTCGGGCCCGTTGGCCAATTGAACGGGACGAAACCAATTATCGGTCGAGGCGAGAAACTCGGATGTACGTTCACCCTCAGGTCTTTTGCCAACGGGAACAACCCCACCCTCATAATTCAGAACCTTTCGATGCACGAGATTGCTGCCGGCATCCGCAACAAAGGCATTTCCACGAAAGCTGTCACCGTAGGCATCACCACGATATATGGTAACTCCCGTAGCAGCCGTAAAATATCCGGATACTCTGCCGCCACCTTCGACGGGACCACGCACCTTGGAGGCAATCCTCCAACGCGTCCTGACAATGCGCCATGGTTCGTCGGGACTGATGCGAAAGACCTCCGCGGCCGAACCATCTGCAGCAACGCCCAATCGCGGACTAGGCATGGCATAACTCGAATTTGTCGCATAACGGGAATCGAAAACTATGGCCTGCAAGTGATTGCTGTTGCTGGAGACAAAACGCTTCCCGTAATCATCGAACGATGCGCCATGTTGCCCCCCGCCACTTTCAGGACGAAGATCTAGACTGCGAGGATCGAAGGAGAAGTCGCGACCATTAAGGCGAAGAGGCTTCAAGCTATCGTCGTCGGGACGAGTGAGGATCGCTCCATTGGAAGATGTGACGCCATGAATCCGGTTGTCCAATCCCCATCGCAAGCTATTGGGTAAACCCTGCATGTTTAGACGCGAACGTTCCTTGCCAAAACCGGTGAAAACGACGCGATCTTGATCGGCTACGCCATCGCCATCAGTATCACGAAGGTAAAGGATGTCAGGAGTAACGACTACGAAAACTCCGCCATCGAAGCAAATGACGGCAGTAGGCCAAGCCAAGCCTTTGGCGAAGACCGTGGCCTTGTCGAATCGGCCGTCATCATTGGTGTCCTCAAGCAACCGAACGCGCCCCAGCTTGTCGTCACGATGTTCCGAATAGCCAATCATTTCCACCACGTAAAGCCTTCCGTCGGAATCAAAGGACATGGATACCGGATCGACGACTTGAGGCTCCGCCGCCGCCAGCTCGATGTTGAAACCTTTCTTGAGACGGAATGTCTGAATCGCATCCCGAGCCTCAACCGGAGCCACTCTGGGCAACTGCTCCGAGGAAGCCTCGGGTTCGGCGGAATGAATTAAACCGAATGAAAGGGCAATAGCCGGAAAAAGAACCAAGCAGTTTTTCATGGCGTTTTCACTAATACTTTTTCGATAGCCTCCAGCAAAGGTTTTTCTGCACCGGGATGAACCCAGCACCAGTCCCCAAGATTCCCATCCTTTTCTTCCCAATGCTTCTCAGTGGGAACGTAACCGGTCCCCCCTTCTCCATATCCCGCCACCAATACGAACGAATCGGTTCGCATTTTTTGCGCCGCCAGCTGATACTCGACATAGCTTTCGCCCGGAAGCAACAAAAGCTGAGCAGGACCAAAATCGATCGCAGGCACGTCAACGGGTTGGCCACTTTCACAACGTCTACGCCAACTAAGACCCATTGCCGCTAGACACTGATGCCAGTGGTCAACTCCCTTTGTGAGCTTTTTCTCAAAATCAGCTTCAGTAAAACCCGGATGGTCCCGCGGCTTTAAAAAAAGCTCGGCGTTCCGAAATTCGATCTGCTTCAGGGCTTGTCGTCGCGTATTCTTCCAAGCAAGGGCCATCGCGGCATGTAGGCGGTTCGCGAGCACAGCTCGGTTCTGACGCTTTCCGGAATTATACTTTCCGGCGGTGACGTTTCCGGAGGCACCACTAAAGTAAATTTGCAGACAGTCAGGCGTTTCCTTTTGCCTGCGGTTCCGAGCAATCCCCGGAAAGTCTGCACTCACCTCACCCGTACGATAATAGCTCATAGGGTGGGTAGCGTAACCGCTGAGCGCAGCAATGGGTCGATCGCCGTCCCAAAAAGAAATCGTCTTCAGCCAAGGGTCAATGGTTCCCTCCGGAGCCTTTGCAGCGAGAACGTTGCGGCCACTGGAACTCCCGCGACCAAAGGAAATTTTTCCGTCAGGTAAAACGTAACGCCTGTTGGAAGCGATCTTTTCGACCTTGGCTTGGCCAAGGCCCAAGTGGGTAATCCGCTGCTTTTTATCCATGGCAATTCGAAGGGAAGAAGCAACGCGACGAACGGCTTTCTCGTGGAAGGCAAGATCACATATGCTACCGGCCAAGTTGCGGCGATTGAGGATTTGCTGAGCATCAAGATCGGTGACGGGAGCCTCGTGCTGGTGTATGGCGCTTACAAGAACACGCTCGCGACTAGTGCCGGCAACTAGAGCAAGTTCTTCCCGCCAACGATCAAAGGAAGCATTGCGGAGTTCGCACCAATCGACACTGACGAACACCACTGGCTTTTCACCCCCGATCAAGACGACACCCTTTGCAAACAGGGGGTCGGCAACACTCTTGGACTTCCAAAGTCCGCCCATCATGCCATGGCCAATTGGTACAGTGACGTCGGCAGAGAAAGTGGCGATTTTGAATTCCGCGGATACGAGGATCGAGGCACAAGCGAAAACAGCGCAGACAAAAGATTCAGGGAGAAGTTTCACTGTGAAAAAGGATGAGCAAGTTAGAGATCAAGCCAAGCCCCATTGCGGGTTGCCTTCAAGAAAAGGAAATGATCGACTTGCGACAATGAACAAAAGACACGTCGTTTCACGCAGGGGATTCCTCGCTTCCGCATCCCCTGCCATAGCGGTTGCAATGCAAACGCAAACTACGGGGAAAGAGAAGGCGACTTCCATCGACGAACCCGTCATCGACGTTCATCAGCACACGAATTATCTCTTTCGGTCGGACAAGAAACTGGTCGCTCACCAACGAATCATGGGAGTGACCACCACCTTACTTCTCCCAGCCGGCAGTTCCGTAAATCGAGCCTCCACTCACGAAGGAAAATCCAATGGACTTGCAGCCAAAACAGGCGGTAACGAAACCGTAATGGCTTTGGCTAAAAAGCACCCGAAGGATTTCCGATTCGGTGTGAACGAGGTGCCCGACCTTCCCAACGCCCGCAAGGAATTGGAGAAATTCCTGAAGGCGGGAGCCGTTATAATCGGGGAACAGAAATTCAACGTAGCCTGCGACTCTCCTCATATCTGGGGTGTGGCTGAGGTCGCCCGTGAATATGGAGTTCCCGTGCTGATGCATTTTCAGCACAACGCCTACAACTTGGGCATTGAGAGATTTCATCGCACTCTGGAAAAGTTTCCAGAGGTAAATTTCATCGGGCACGCCCAGACTTGGTGGGGCAACGTGGACAAGAATCACAAGCAGGAGGTCATGTACCCAAAGACGAAGGTGACGGAAGGTGGGATCACCGACAAACTTCTCTCCAATTACCCGAACATGTATGGAGACTTTTCAGCGGGATCAGGTCTAAACTCTATGCTTCGTGACGAGGAACATGCCAAGGATTTCATTGCTCGTCATCCAAACCAACTCCTCTATGGCAGCGACTGTCCGGATGCCGCCGGTCGAGGTGCTGGTTGCAAAGGTTCAGTCAACCTCGCCACCATTCGGCGCCTCGCCAAGGACAAGAAAGTCGAACGTAAAATCCTTTACGAAAACTCGAAAAAGCTCTTCAAGCTTTAAGCTGCAATGATTGAGGTTCGGGACCTTAAGGTGTATTATGGCGACAACGTCGCCGTGGACGGGCTTTCCTTCGAAGTGAAGAAAGGTGAGGTGTACGGGCTCATCGGACCAAACGGCGCGGGGAAGACCACCACCATCAAAGCCATCGCCACTCTGCTGGAACCAACCTATGGCGAAATCCTCGTCGATGGCATCTCGGCCCTGCACGAACCCGAAAACGTCCGAGGCATGCTTGGCTACATGCCTGATTTCCCTCCCGTGTACGACGACCTGAGAGTGGATGAATTCGTCGAATTGTTTGCTTCCGCCTACGGTGCGACTTTGGAAAAACGCAACACGGATGTCGATCGTTGTCTTGCCGCAACTAATCTGGAAGACAAAAGAAAGGTCCTGTGCAAGACCCTCTCTCGAGGAATGAAGCAACGCGCCCTGTTGGCCAAGACTTTGGTTCACGACCCACCCGTGCTCCTACTGGACGAACCCGCCGCTAATCTTGACCCAAAGGCCCGCATCGATCTTCGCAACCTCCTCAAACGTCTAGCGAGGGACGGGAAGACCATCTTAGTCTCCTCTCACGTATTGACGGAGTTGCAAGACCTGTGCGACTCGATCGGGATCATGCGGGAAGGCAAGATGGTGATTAACGGAAACTTGCAAGAGGTCGTGGAACGAGCAACTCTTACAAAGACGATCTTGATGGAATTGCTCCATCCTTTTCCCCAGACTCACGGTTTTCTGATTGCCCATCCATCCGCCCATTTCTCAGGAGAAGTGGATGAAAGCGCCACACTCATCGAGTTCACTTTCGACGGCGACAACGAGGAAGTCGCCAACCTTCTGCGAGCCCTCGTCGAACTAGGGGCACCCGTAAAATCCTTTCACGAAAGAAAGGCCGACGTCGAAAGTCTATTTCTCGCGGTCGAGTCGGGAGAGCAATCATGACTAACGATAGCTCAGGAGGTTTCGCCGAACTCAATCCCCTCATCCGCAAGGGTATTCGAGAACGGTTGCGCATGAAACAGATTATCGCATGGGGATTGCTCACGCTAATCCTGACGAGCTTCACTTATCTCACTGCCTATCTCGAAGGTTCCGACGGCCAATGGATTTATGACGAAAAATCGGAAAGCTGGGAAAAAGGGGAACCCTCTCCCGTAAACGGAGCCAGAAAAGCTTTCCCCTGGTTGCTTGGCGTACAGGGATTCATCCTTATGTTCCTTGGTACCGGACGAATGGCCGGAGGTACCGCCGAGGAACGTGAAACCGGATTGCTTGATTACCAACGCATGACCCCCATGCGACCCCACTCGAAGATCATCGGCTACCTGTTCGGACTTCCCGCGCGTGAATATTTCATGTTCGCCCTTACCTTGCCTTTCCTTATCCACGCCATCGTTGTGGGAGAACTGTCTCCGGGAAAGGTCTTTCACCTGTATGGAGTCTTTCTTTCCTGCGTTCTGCTCTATCACCTCACCGCCCATGTCACAGGGCTCATCGTAAGCAAACCTCGGGCAGCCTCATGGGTATCACGCATGGTGGTGCTGGGACTCTATGTCTTCCTGCCCGGCCTCGGCCAAGCAGGCTTCTCTTTTCTCTCCTTCCTCACCCTTCTTCCGACCTACTTTGGATTGATGAGCGAGGAACTCATTTTGGTCGGACAACAAAACCTGAACATGTGGCATCAGGAAATGGCGACCTTCTGGACCGAAGTGCCGTTTTTCGAGACCACTCTTTCGCCTGCGTTCTTTACCGTTTTGATGCAAGGATTGCTCCTTGCGGGACTCTTCGCCACCGCACACAGAAAATGGCGCAACGAAGCCCTAACCGCTTTTTCCAAACCCGCGGGCATCGGCCTTTTCTTGCTGTTGCAGTTCTTGTTGATTGGAAGCCTCTGGCAATTGTACGGCAACGGCAACGCTTCGGGACTACTTGGCTCAGCCATTTCGGGAGACAAATTCGATGAAAACTTGATCCAAGAAACAGAGAGCGGCATAGTCAGGGCTACCGTTCGCCGAACAGGCATGGTCGTGGTTTCAGTCCAAACCATCCTTTTCACCCTTTCTCTAGGAGCAGCGGTGCTTATCCTCAACGTCACCTGCCCAACTCGCCACCAATACCTAAAGGGCAAACGCCGCTCGGCCAAACTCGGGCTTCCAGACATTCCACTTTGGGCCGATGAACAGCCGGGATGGTTGATGGTGCTTTGCCTTGCTCTAATCATGCCGTTTACCCATTTCGCCTTATTGACGCGTGCCGTCGATTCGGGGCTTTATTTTGAGGAGTTTCCGGGAATGGGAGCCTATCTCCTGCCCTGCGTGCTCTTCGCCGCTTGCCTTACCTATATTAGGGCTGCCCGCGAAAAATGGTTTGCCGTTGGTTTCTGGGGCTTTCTGGGGTTGCTATGGATAACGCCCTTGCTCGCATGCATGGTTTTGGCCGTTGGTTGGGAGGAGGAAGTATTCGACGTGATCTTTCACCTCGGTTCACTTTCGCCGCCTTTCGCTTTCTTCGAAATCGCAGGACGTCCTCACGACATGAGTCTCGACATCCACGAAGACGCCCTCCGCCAAGGTGCTCTCGTTGGCACTTTTGTCGCTTGCGCGATCGCGACTTGGCTCAGCCTAGGGCAATTTCTCAGGCGCAGGAACTGGGACAAGGGCGAAAAAAACATTGCGGTCTCACGAGAGCCATAAAGGGTAAAGGGAAAAGCGGTGACATCCGCGCCCCTTAGAACCTCCGACCCAACTACGCCATGAAGCCAGTTCCCCTTCTCGCATTCGCCCTTCTATTCGCTACTTTCCCCTTGGTCAATCTTCGGGCTGACCTGCCGCAGGTTCGAGAAGTCGATGCCCAACCACTCATTCTTCAGGTCAAGCGATTGAAGGACGCTCTCGACTACCTTGGCGAACCACTGCCTGCCAATACCGTCAAAAAATTAAATTCCGCCGAGGTCCAGAGTGTACCCGGTCACGTTATTCGCCTCGTTCAGGAAGCACTGGATCCGCTCTGCCTTACTGTCGTAATTATTAGCCCCGAATCCCGAGTGAAGGTGGCAAGCGGTCCGGCAAAACCTGAATTGGCGGAACACGGTTGGCGAAACTTTTTGGTCAAAGTAGTAAACAAGGCAGGAGTGACGGCTCCTTTGAAAGCTTCCAGCTCGAATGCGTTGCCCACTAGTTTTGGGGGCTGGGGAAAAAATCGCAACCTCCCCAAAAACGGTTCCCCTAATTTGCCGAGGGATCGCTGGCTAGGCATGCAAACCTTCGACGGGCGACCGCTGTCTCCAACACTTTCAGGACTTGCTCTGGAATACCGCATCGTCCAGCTCTACTCCCGCGATGCCGGGAAGCGTTCCGCCACCATTGCCTTCGACGTGGGACAAGGCACACAGGATTTGGGTTTTCGCAACGAAAGCACGGTTACCTTCGACTGCTTGGCTTCTACCTCGGTTTCACTTAAGGTTCGGGATGAAAATGGCAAACCGACTGTAGCCGAATTCTTGGTGCGGGACAAACTGGGACGCGTCTATCCTTCGCAAGCCAAGCGGCTTGCCCCCGACTTTCATTTCCATTCTCAGGTGTATCGCTATGACGGGGAAGATCTCGTGCTTCCTCCCGGCGAATACGATTTCGAGGTGGCCCGCGGTCCCGAATACTTGAGGCAAAAACACAAGATAACCGTCGGACGAGAACCCCAAACCGAAACTTTTCACCTTAAACGATGGGTCGACCCTTCGCTTTCTGGATGGTGGTCGGGCGATCATCATATCCATGCAGCCGGATGCGCCCACTACCTGAACCCAACCGAAGGCGTACACGCACCGGACATGCTCCGTCACTGCCTCGGCGAAGATCTGAAGATCGGAGCAAACCTGACTTGGGGACCTTGCTTCGATTACCAAAAGCAATTCTTCACCGGAGCCATCGACAAGGTATCCCAGTACCCCTACCTGCTCCGTTACGACATTGAAGTTTCGGGTTTCGGATCCCACCGCTCAGGTCACCTTTGCTTGCTCCGCTTAAAGAATCAGATCTATCCCGGCGGGGATTCCAAAAATCATTGGCCCACCCTTTGCTTGAACACTCTAAAATGGGCCCAAAAACAGGGAGCTGTCTGCGGACCAGCTCACTCGGGTTGGGGTTTGCAGGTCGCAGGAGACAAGTTGCCCACTTACGAAGTACCCCCTTTCAACGGAATCGGGGCCAACGAGTTCATCGTGGACGTCACTCATCAAGTGGAAGGCCCGAACGGAACCACAGTGCCCGCCGTTGATTTCCTCTCCATGGTCGACACCCCGTCCATCTGGGAACTTAACATCTGGTATCACGTATTGAATTGCGGGTTTCGCCCGCGAATCAGTGGCGAAACCGACTTCCCATGCATTTACGGTGAACGAGTCGGTCTCGGACGATCCTACGTCAAACTGGACGGCAAGCTCGACTACGATCGCTGGTGCGAGGGAATAGTCAAGGGGTCCGCCTACGTATCGGATGGGAAAAGCCACCTCATGGACTTCAAGGTCGATGACGTATTCATGGGCAAAGGAGAAAGCGAATTGAACCTAAAAGCCCCTCGCAAAGTTAAGGTAACGGCAAAGGTATGCGCACGACTGG
>CALBIN010000154.1 GCA_937893275.1 uncultured Opitutia bacterium
GAGGGTTCAATGTCTTTTGATGGTCAAGTTCTTGTTTCGAAAGGTAGCCGTGATCTTTTCCTTGCTAAAACTGCCGCCACTTCCGGCAAACTGATTTGGTCTCGCAGTATAGGAGGTGAAACACTCGATTCGGCTCACGGACTATCGAGTGGCAGCGAAGGTTCCCTTTATTTGGCTTCCCACTACATCGGAAATTCTCTGACCATAGATTCCCTTGCGGCCTCCACAACCGGGACCCACGGTTTTTCCATTCTGAAATTGGGTGCTCCTCATGGATTGCCCACTTCGTCTTTACCGGAAATCGGTACGCTTGTTACGGGGCAATCATTTGGGTTCGACATGAATGCTACTAGTAATTCCGGTATTCTACCTCGTTTCCAGTTTATTTCCGGTCCGAGTTGGCTTAATTTGCAAGACCGTGGAAACGGTTCAGCGCTTCTTGCAGGGATTCCTCCTGCAGGATCGTCGGGAAGTTACAACGCGAAAATACGCATTACAGATATGCAAGGCGGTACGGTCGACAAATCTCTTGAGTTTGATGTGTTCAAGAGTTTGTCGGAACCGACTGGTTTTGCGGATGAACCTGAAACCTTATGGTTACAACCAGGACAAGGAGGAGAGTTCGCTAACGGCGTGGCGGCATCCGGGGATGGCGGTTTCTTCGTTGTTGGAGCATTTACTGGTTCCACTCAAATAGGAGGAGTGATTCTTGCCGCGAAGGGACAGACGGATTCCTTCGTTGCCAAGTTTAATTCTGCCGGGACTCTGGAATGGGTCAATCGCTTTGGTGGTCTTGAACAAGACTACGCTTACGCCGTTGACGTTGATCTAAATGGTGTTGCCTACGTTGCGGGATATTTTACGGGAACCGCTACTTTTGGATCTCATGTCCTTACCAGTAGCGGTGGTCACGACATATATTTCTTACGAATTGAACCTGACGGTCAAGTTACTTGGGCCTTGAGCTTTGGTGGAAGTTTCGATGATTATGGCAAGGCTGTTCACGCTGTCCCGAACGGCTCTGTATACCTTGCAGGCCATTTTTCCGATTTTGCGATATTCGGAAATTCTTTCTTGAATTCGAATGGTGGCGAGGATGGTTTCGTAGCCAAGATCAATGGATCGAACGGTTCTCTGGAATGGGTCAAAAACATGGGAGGACAAAACAGTGACAGAGCCCTCGATTTAACCGAAGACGGAAATAACGGTGTAGCCGTCGCCGGGCGTTTTGAAAGTGTAGCCACTTTTGGCGACCACTCGGTCACCAGTTTAGGTTTTGGTGATGCCTTTCTCGCCCGTTATGATGCATCAGGTTCATGTCTTTTCGCCGTTCGAGCTGGAGGAACAGGTGAAGATGAAGGTCGTGCCGTTGTTCGCTCTTCGACGGGATCGTATCTCTTTGGCGGCAATTTCCGAAACTCTTCTACCTTTGGAGGACATGCAATAGTTTCTCGTGGCGGTAGTGATGCCTTTCTTGCATGGGTTAGTCCTTATGGGGCCTTTTCTTCCGTAACGTCTCTAGGTGGCGTTTGGTCGGATGAAGTTGTTGACCTAGCCCTTGACGTTTCGGGTAAACCAATCGTCGCCGGTTCCTTTCGTGGATCCGTGGAATTTGGATCGAATACCTTTTCCTCTCGAGGAGACAGCGATGCATTCATTGCCAAACTTAGTGATACCAATAGTTCCGTTATGTGGGTCAAAACAGGTGGCGGACTGGGGGCGGATGCTGCTCGAGCCGTTGCCGTCGACAGCTTGTTCGATAGGATTTGCCTAGCCGGATACGTCTCACCAGACGCCACTTTTGACAACCTTGCCGCAAGTGGTGATACTACAAGACGTTCCTTGCTCATTGCGGACCTGGGGTATCCATCGGTAGACGACACTAGATTTCGTTCCTATCCCCTTAGGTTTGCGACCGGAGGTGCTTTGTATCGCTATGATTTTGAAAGTGGTCCTTGGGGGATTAGCGTACCTACTGTCTCTGCCATTCAATTGCCACCATGGTTATCTCTACAAGACCACGGGGATGGCAATGGGAGTATTTCCGGTGTCGTTCCTTCCGATGCAAATGGTACTTACTCCATTACGCTTGTTGCAAAAGATGAATCCGACAGAGAGATTTCGCAAACCTTTTCACTTGTAGTAGGTTCAAGTAATGGCAGTCCTGTGATAATCGCCTCCCCTTCCACTAGAGCAGTGCCTCTTGAAGAATATAGTTTTGACCTAAATGTTTTTGATCCCGAGGGCGATGTTGTGCTTATTTACGCCACCAATCTTCCTAGTTGGCTGAAATTAGAGCCTCACGGCAATGGCACTGCAACTGTAAGCGGTGTCCCCACGAATGCATCCGGTGCCGTTGAAGAAATTGAAATTATCGTTACTGACGGGAAGCACGAAACTCGTCTTTCCTTTTCCATAGAAATAGCATCTTCTTGGTGGGGAACATCTGAACATCTAGGTGCAGGTCAGTGGCGACGAAATTGGTTCGGCACTTTCAGCCTTTCGATGTTTTCTTGGATCTATCACGAGCATTTGGGTTGGGTTTTTGCCGAAGGCACCCAACCTGATTCCGTCTGGTTCTGGATTGAAGGTTGGGGATGGTTCTGGACGAGCTCCCAGCATTGGAACTCCGATACAGGACAAGGTCACGTCTATAGCTCCGAGGATGCAACGTGGTTATATCTCCGCTCTTATGGTTCTCCCAAGAACGCTAAACTTTATCGGTACTCTACCGAAAAATGGATGCCTCTTCTGCTTGAGGGGCACTAACGGGGTTTAAATGGAAACTGGACTTCTCTTGTCGAGGAGTAATTAAAACCAGTGTCACGACGTAGACCTGCCATCGGCAGAATCGTTGCCTCAGTTTCTCCTCATTTGCTCAAGACTTGTATGGCAATTACCAAGATGGTAGAGACTAAAAGAATGATTGATAGCGTGACGCGATCTTTGCGTGTAGTCCTAAAAGGAGCCATTTTTTAATCATACATGGCTAAGGCGGGTTCTGTTTGCCCGTCAATTTTGAACCGAGATAGAATTTTTCGATACACCTCTTCTTTTCCCAAGCCGTTGGCTTTTCTTAGGTCGGAAACGGAGTCGGCATGATCCACGAATTTATCGGGCCATCCGATCCGAGTCACAGGTATGTGCAGTTCCTTGGTCTCCAGTAGCTCCAGCACGGCCGATCCGAATCCACCTGAAAGGACATGGTCTTCTAGGGTGACGAGGCACTCGGAAGTCTTCGCGTGTGCGATCAACAGTTTTTCGTCCAATGGTTTTGCGAATCGGGCATTCACTACACAGGCTTCCAATCCTTCTTCTTCCGAGAGGCGTGCGGCAATATCCAAAGCTTCCTTGACGAAAGGTCCGAGAGCCCAGATGGCAAAGTCTTTTCCTTCACGAAGCACTTCCGCCTTGCCCACGGGAATGGGAGCGGGGATTTCCTTTAACGAGACACCTTCACCAGAACCTCTCGGGTAACGTACAAAGGAAGGTCCGTCCAGAGAAAGGCCCGTCGCCATCATGTCTTGCAACTCGTCTTCATCCTTTGGCTGCATGACAACTGCGTTAGGTACGCAGCGAAGATAGGCAATGTCGAAGAGACCATGGTGAGTCGGCCCATCATTGGGAGACAGACCGGCTCTATCCATACAGAAGAGGACAGGGAGTTTTTGGAGACAGACGTCGTGAATAATTGGATCGTATGCACGTTGAAGGAAAGTCGAGTAGATGGCGCAAACCGGTCTCATCCCTTTGGTCGCCATTCCTGCGGCAAAAAGTACGGCGTGTTCTTCCGCAATGCCAACGTCGAAGAAGCGATCGGGAATGGCTTGCTGCAAGGCGTCGAGCCCAGTTCCGCTAGGCATTGCAGCCGTTATGCCTACGATTCGTTTGTCTGCAGTTGCGAGGCGAGCGAGGCATTTGCCAAAGACATCTTGATATTTAGGAGGAGATCCCGGGGCTGTTGGCTTGGATAGACCGTTAATGGGATCGAATGGACCGGATCCATGCCACTTTTCAGGCTCTTCCAATGCTACTGGAAAGCCTTTCCCTTTCTTGGTGAGAAGGTGTAGCACCACGGGTTCATCCGATTCCTTGGCAAACTCGAAAAAGTGAATGAGGCTTTTGACATCATGTCCATCGATTGGGCCGATGTAGCGAATGCCGAGCTTTTCAAAGATGCTGGAGGGGGCTAGAAGCTCTTTGGTGTCGCGTTTTGCTTTGGATGCCAGACGGATCAGCGAACGACCGCCGGGGAACTGATTGAGAAACGATTCCGCGTCCTTGTGCAGGCGGGTATAAACTGGATTGGTAATCAGTTCGTTGAAATAGCGAGCCATTGCCCCCACGTTTTTGGCGATCGACCACTCATTGTCGTTCAGGACGAGAATAAATCGTTTGGTGGACGCGGCAATGTTGTTGAGAGCCTCCAAGGTTATGCCGCAGGTGAAAGCCGCATCCCCTGCGATGGCTACGACGTGATCGTCATCGCCATTCAGGTCTCGAGCCACGGCCATTCCAAGTGCGGCCGAGAGACAGGTGCCCGCATGTCCTGCGCCGTAGGAATCGTGCTCACTCTCTTCGCGAGTGAGGAAACCGCTAAGACCGTCTGTTTTTCGAATTTTGTCAAATCTCTCGTCGTTCCGTCCAGTTAACAGTTTGTGGACGTAACCTTGGTGCGCAACATCCCAGACAAAACTGTCTTTGGGGGAATCGAAGGCGAGGTGCAGGGCAATAGTCAATTCCACTACGCCCAGATTCGGGCCTACGTGTCCTCCATTTGCGGAGGTGGCGGAAATAATTCGGGCACGGATTTCCTCGGCTAATGTGTCAATTTCCTCATCGGAAAGATTGCGAAGATCTTTCGGATCGGTGATAGTTGAAAGTACAGAGGAATTACTCATTCGTATCTTGCTCAATTGATTCGGCAACCATTTGACCGTCTTTTTCTCGGACTTCTTTAATTTTAAGCTCGGCCAGTTCAAGACGTTTACGACAATCCTTGAGTAACTTGGCACCTTCTTCATAACGGTCGACGAGTTCAGCGAGCGGTGCACTGCCACTTTCCATCGATTCGACCAAGTTTTCCAGCCGTTTCATGGCTTCCTCGAAACCAAGTTCATCTTCTGCCGGTTCTTTTGTTCCAGTATCATTCATGTAAAAAAAAATTCTTACCTTTCGTACGGGGAGATATTCTGATCGTCTATGTAGTTTCGGGCAATGCTTTTCGCCTCCTGTTTTCCATCGACTAAATGCTGATCGGAGGTTACTTTCAATCAGCTTATGATTAACGCCTTATCAGTTATTCTTTTGTTCCTAGGTCTTCGGACGATTGCGGAGACGTTTCTAAATCTTCTCAATGCCAACCACGTTTCCAAGATCCGAGGATCTCTCCCCGAATGCCTGGAGGGAATAAGTGACCAGAAGACTTGGCAGCGGACCACCGAGTATTCGCTCACCAAAAGTCGCTTGGGATTATGGGAAGAATGGTATGGTGCCCTCGCGTTTGTCATGGTCGTGGCTTTCTTTTTGCCGTGGGCCTACGATGTTTTTGGCGGAGCAGGTGAAGTTGGCCCTTGGCGAGAAGCTTTGGCCGTTTCGATTATCCTTGTTTTACTTCAAGTTCCCGAACTTCCTTTCGAATGGTATAGTCAGTTTCGTGTTGAGGAACGCTTCGGATTCAACAAGTCCACCATTGGCCTGTGGGTGAAGGATAAGCTGAAAGGAGTCTTGCTGGGCTTCGGACTCATATACTTGTTGGTGGGAATACTGCTCTTGATTCATCGAGAGTTGAGCCAAGTCTTTGAACATTCTTGGTGGCTTTGGGGATTCGGTGCGTTTTTTGGCTTCCAACTCCTTCTTTTCGCTCTTTGGCCTATGTTTATTCTTCCGCTTTTTAATAAACTGGAACCCTTGGAAGACGGGGATTTAAAGGATCGCCTGATAGCTTTGGCGGATAAGGCTGGTTTCCGGGCCAAGACGATAGAGGTTATGGACGGGAGCAAGCGTTCCGGCCATTCTAATGCATTTTTTACCGGTTTCGGTAGGTTCCGTCGCATCGTTTTGTATGATACCTTGATTGAGCAAATGGATACCGAGGAACTGGAAGCCGTTCTTGCTCACGAAATCGGGCATTACAAATGTGGTCATGTTCCCAAGCGACTCGCCTTGTCCGCTCTGTTTGGTCTTGCCGGCTTTTGGTTTGTCGCATTTCTGACCGAAGCACCTTGGTTTTTCGAGGATTTAGGCTTCAATTCGAACACGCTTGGCCGACTCGGGCCTGTATTTCTCGTGCTTTCGGTTGCTTCGGGCGTTTTTACCTTTTGGTTCGCTCCCTTGAGCAACTTTCTTTCCCGCAAGCACGAATATGAAGCTGATGCCTTTGCACGTTCCGCGATTGGGGGGCCGGATTACCTTGTCAGCGCCCTTCGTAAGCTACATGTGGAAAATCTTTCGAACCCGATGCCGCATCCTCTCTTTGCCGCTATTTATCACTCTCACCCCACTTTGCCAGAACGTGAAGGTGCTCTTCGCTCTAGCGATAACCTTGGCTAACGACATATTTTCCATTGTGCCGGAAGGTTTTTCTATTTAATTTACCCACATATGAAGTTTCTGGGATTTCAGGTTTTACTGACCTTGGCATTTTGCCCACTTTCTGCGTTTTCAGAAAAAGTGGTGG
>CALBIN010000155.1 GCA_937893275.1 uncultured Opitutia bacterium
GCAAAATCTCCATGAGATATCCTTTAGGGTTATCCTTTCTGCAAAACCCTTTGAATTTTTTGAAGAAGTTGTCGGCAACTTTTTTATCTCCGCAAATGTAGCGTGAATCTAATAGTGCATTTTTCGTCCGAATGTCGCGGCGGGATTCATCCAATGTTTCCTTTACCGCTCGAGTGGCGTGTCCCACTTTCATGCCTAAGTCCCACAAAGGGTATAGGATTTCACGAGTCATGGTCTCCTGCAGTCTGTCCAGAGCTTTGCCGGAAGCGGACTTCGGATACAGGAACATCAAATCGATATCACTGTGCGGACTAAGTTCCCCTCGACCATAACCCCCTGTTGCGATCAGGGTGACGGGTTTTTTCTTGCTTAGAAAATCCCTCGTTATTTCCAAGGCGTAGGCATGAAGGGATTGTATCAAGACGTCTATCAGTACTGATCTGGCACGAGTAACGCGCAAGCCGGAATCACCCTTTTGGTGATACCTGTGGAGCATCTCGTTCTCCAATCGGAGGAACTCTTTGAGGTGAGCGAGACGACCCTTGTCCGATTGAGTCTCAGACAAGAGAAGTCGTTTTTCGGCATGTTGCCGAATGCGTCGAAAAAGAGGATCGTCTTGCACGTTGTTGTCGGTGTCATTTTCATAACCTACAAAACTTTAAGTGCGAGCCTAAAGCAGGATTGCCTTTGAGATTGCTAGTTTTGCCGCTGTCTCTCAGTGTAAGTTTTTTTTAAATGTTTAATGTATCCCATCGAATCTTACTTGGGCTTTTCATTTGTCTCTGGCTACCAATTTCTACTTTCGCTAGCCCTTTTTTGACACCCGAGGATCCCTTTCTTCGACATGAGTTGCGTTGGTTGCGGGACAACCGTCTTCTTGATGCTCCGCTGAATACATGGCCGATCTCATGGGGCGGGATTGACGCAAGACTCGAGGAGGACGGTCAGGATCCGGTATTCGATCGCGTTCGGGATCGCCTCGACAAGGAGCGTGAGGCCGGTTGGGGACCTACGATCGGCAGGATCGGCTTCAGGGGTGATCGGGGAGTCGCCCGGTCTTTCCAGGCTGAACCGCGAGGGGAATTTTTCGGTGGGGTCGAACGGGCGTGGATGGGAGACCGCTTTGCCGGAAAACTTTGTTTGACCAATGTTAGGGAGGTAGAACCCGACTGGCGAGGGCGGATTGACGATGGTTTTCAGTTCGATGGATCGTACTTTGCCACTCGTTTGGGAAATTGGTCTGCCGGATTCGGACAAGTGGAGCGTTCCTGGGGACCCGGGTGGGATGGCAGTTTGATTCTGTCCACTAACGCCAGACCAGTTCCCGCATTCTCAATCGATCGTCGCATTCCAGAACCTTTTGAGGCAAAGTGGCTATCATGGATCGGGCCGTGGAACGCCACCATGTTCCTCGGACAAATGGAAGAGAAGCGTGCCGTTCCCGAACCCTACCTGTGGGGGATGCGGGTTGAATTTTCTCCAACCATCTTAAATGGTTTGGAGATCGGTCTTTCTCGGGCAATTCAATTAGGAGGGCAGGGTAGGCCAAGGCACTTCGATATATTCATGGAAGCGTTCATTAGCCATGACAATGTCGGAGCTAACACTGGCGAAGATCCCGCTAACGAACCGGGCAACCAGTTGGCAGGAATCGATTTTCGTTGGCGTCTTCCGGGAGACTTGCCTCTAGCCGTATACGGTCAAGTCGTTGGTGAAGACGAGGATCATTTCCTGCCGAATGCCCTTATGTTTCAGTACGGAATCGAAACTTGGGGCAAATTGGAGTCATCTACTTGGCGAATGTTTCTAGAGTACATCGACACTGCCTCTACTTGGTGGACGGATGAAACCCATCTCCGAAATGTAAGTTATAATCATCACATATACGGCGATGGTTATCGACACCATGGTCGAAGCGTTGGCCATTGGGCGGATTCCGATTCCGAAATCGTTTCCTTCGGAGGCTTATTGGCTAATCCCGGTGGTAATGGATGGGGCGGAACCGTTCGTGTGGGAAAACTCAATCGAGATGGAGGCGGGAAAAGTGCCGTGTCTAATTCTGTCGCCACGGACATCAAGTCCGTGCAGTTATTCCATAAACGAAGTTTTTCCAAGTGGGACGCTCAAATGACTTGCGGGCTAGGTTGGGAGGAACTGGAGAACTCCTCTACGCAAAATACTGAAAATGGCCCGACGGGTTTTCTTTCCATCACCAGAATTTTCTGACATACTTTTTTGTAATATGAATAGATTGCCTGCGCTTACCCTTTTATTGTTTACCCTTTGTTTTTTTCATGGGAGCGGAAAGTTATTCGCTCAACAGTTGGATCCTGCATTGATGGCCAAGTTTTCCCAACTGTCTGCTGCAGAGAAGGCGGCCTTGGTTAAGGCTCACGGTTCCAGCGGACAGACTGTTCCTAAGGCACCAACCGCAATTGCTCCTACTCGAGGTTTGGAGGTTGATGACCCTGAGACCGATTCCTTTGAGGCACGCGGTTCTTTTCTTTCCCGTTTGCAGAGTATGGAGGCTTCCATAGGCGGGGATTTGGCCCGATTGGAAGCTGAGCTTGGTGCAAGTGCTGACTCCCCTGATCCTGAGTTGCTGCAGGCTCTCGAAGAAACCAGATCACTTCTTCGTAAAATCAAAGGATTGCGACGCAGGGAAATCGAAAAAAGAGCCGAAGAGTTTTCGCAAGACGACCTTCAGGCAATTAAGCCATTCGGTTACGATCTTTTCGCGGGATCTCCTTCCACTTTTGCTCCGGGCAACGAAGTGCCCGTTCCTCCGGACTACGGGATCGGACCCGGCGACGTTCTTGAAATTCAACTTTTCGGACGTCTTAGTAATTCCTTTACGCTTATGATTTCCCGTGAGGGATTGATTAAGTTTCCCGGGATTGGGCCAATCAATGTTTTTGAGAAGGGAACTGATTTTCTTAGTCTCAAGAATTTGATCAAGGAAAAGATAAAAGATCAATTGGGAGACGGAGTTCAAAGCTCGATATCCATGGGATCCTTGCGTTCCATTCGTATTTTCCTGCTCGGCGATGTGCGTAAACCTGGTGCCTTTGTGGTGAGCTCCCTTTCGACCATGACCAATGCCTTGCTGGTCAGCGGTGGTATAAAGGAGATCGGCAGTTTGCGAAACATACAACTCAAGCGAAAAGGTGAGATTGTCACTCGTTTGGACCTGTACGATCTTCTTCTCAAAGGAGATACCTCGTCCGATGCGACGGTTCTTCCGGGTGACGTCATTTTTGTTCCCACGGTCGGACCAAGGGCAACGCTCAGTGGTTCGGTTTTGCGTCCTGCTCAATATGAACTTCTCGGAGGTGAAACACTTTCGGATATTGTAGCTTTGGGCGGTGGAGTCGGTGCTAGGGCTGATGATCGTATTATTCGCCTTGAACGTCTGGGTTCGGACAGGCGCCCACTGGTGCGCAACCTGCAAATGGAAAGCGATTCCGAATTCCCTATGTCGGGCGGGGATCTTGTTTCTGTTCCATCCGCTTCCGTTCGAGTTGGAAACGTCATTTCTCTTGCAGGAAATGCTGAACGTCCGGGAGACTACGAATGGAAGTCAGGTTTGAGAATCGGCGATTTGATTCCCGATGCGAATGCTTTGTTGCCCGGGACTGATTATAATTATGCCTTGATTCGGCGTGAACATTCAGACGGATCCTTGTCGGTCAGCCAATTTCGGCCAATCGAAATCTTTAGGGATTCGTCTTCCCCCTTCAACCTTGAATTGCAGAAGCGTGACACGGTTTATTTTTTTAGTTCTAATAATAGGGAACTCAGGGAACGCTTGTTGTCTCCTTTGTTAAAGGAATTGAGCAAGCAAAGTTCCCCTGGAGAAGGCATACCAATTGTATCGGTTTCCGGTATGGTGCATTTCCCCGGTGATTACCCCCTGATTCAAGACATGCGTTTGACGGATTTACTGAATGCGGCAGGTGGTATGCTTGATGCAGCCCATGCCCTTTCATCGGAATTGACCCGAATGAACATGAATGAATTTATGGAAGCGGACATCGATCACATCCCGGTAGAATCCCTTGTTTCGCTGGATGCCAATGAGGCGAGCGACATTCTACTCCAGCCTTACGATTCCTTAAACATAAAGCCTATCCCGGCTTGGCGAGAACGGGAAGTTGTCGAGATTCTAGGGGAGGTTCGGTTTCCGGGTTCTTATCCCATAAAACCCGGAGAAACTCTTGCCCAAATAGTTTCGCGAGCCGGTGGTCTTACAGAGCAAGCATTTCCTGAAGGAGCGGTCTTTTCCAGAGAGAGTTTGAAGATCAAGGAACAAGAGCAACGAGACCGCCTGATTGCTCAACTGGAATCCGACGTTGCCAACCTTAGCATCCGTGCGGAATCTCAGTCCGAAGCGCAACAAGCTCAAGCTGTTGCATCCTCCCTTTTGGCGAGGCTAAAGACTACGGAATCGCAGGGCAGATTAGTGCTTCCTGCTCAGACCTTCAGTATTACGAATAAAGTTAGCATTGAGGTTCGGGGAGGAGATCGTTTATTTCTGCCCCGAATTCCATATGAGGTAAGCGTTGTCGGAGAGGTTCAGTTTCCCACCTCTCACTTGTATGAGAAAAGTTTGAGCAAAGATGAATTTATCAAGAGAAGCGGAGGTTTTACTGTCAATGCGGACAAGGATCGCGTGTTTGTTGTTCGAGCTAATGGTTCGGTATTGATCAAAGGTGGAACGGGTTGGTTCGGAGGCGGTGTTTTGGGGAAGAGCATGGCAGCAGGTGATGTGATTGTTGTACCCATAAATATGGAGAAGAGTCGACTGGTGGAGAACATTGTAAACGGAACCCAGATTGTCTATCAGCTGGCCGTAGCCGCCGCGGCGGTCAATTCCTTCTAGCTTACCTTGCCTGTCGGTGAGGTAACGAAGTGCACTCGCATGATAGGTTCAGTTTGTTCATTTTTTCTTGAACAGGCATGCTTTCTCCTCTAGTAGGTAGGAGAAAATTAGCAGATTGACCGCATACTCCATACAGTCTTCCAAGGATTCTCAACGAGCTGCCTCACTTTCCGAATGGGAAACTGCCGTTATTGACTTGTTCCTGAATGCAGCCATGTCCGTTGGGTTGCCGAAGTCCTTGGGCCAAATCTACGGGTTGCTTTTTTGCCGCGATGAACCGTTGGCTATGGATGAAATCATGAAACTCTTGTCCGTCAGCAAGGGTTCTGCCAGTCAGGGTCTTAGATCCCTACGGCATTTGGGTGCGGTGAAAAGTCAATTCCTTCCCGGTCAGCGCAAAGAACATTTTGTGGCGGAGATTCGTCTTCGCAAACTCGTTTCCGGCTTTTTGAAGGAGCAGGCGGAACCTCATCTGGAAAAAGGGAAAGCTCGTTTAAGTCATTTGCAAGAACTGGTCGATGCAACGGAAGACCTGAATTCTGCCGAACGAGGTCGGAAAAAGATGAATATTTTAGCTGGTTGGCACCGGCAGGTGGGCAAATTATTGCCCTTGGTAAAGTTGATCGTGGGGAAGACCGAACGTTCCCATAAAAGATAGTATAATATTTTCTGGCGTATATGACGCCTCAATCGATTGGCTTCGGAATTACCCGAGCGGCCAAGGGCGGTAGCTTATTGAAATATGAACGAAGACAAGAAATCGGCAACCAAATACGTCATGGTCGACTCCGGTCCCTCGATGGAGGAGGAGGAGATTGATCTACTCGAATTGATCCGTACTCTTTTGCAGGCATGGAAAACCATCGTAGGCATCACTTTACTCTGTACTGGTCTTGCGGTTGCTTACGCCTTGCTTTCTCCAGAGGTATTTAAGGCGGAGACCTTGCTAGCTTCCGCCCAAGAGGAAAAATCCGGAACCTCGTCTCTCAGTCAATTTGGAGGTCTGGCCGCGATGGCGGGAATCTCCATTCCCAGCGGTTCCAATACCGACCAAGTCATCGCCACATTAGAATCTCGAAAATTTTTGACCCTTTTTATTAATAATAATATACTTCTCCCTGTTCTTTTCGAGGATTTATGGGATGCGGAAAAAAAAGTTTGGATACTAGAGTCAGATCAAGACGAACCAAGGCCCAATGATGGTTACAATGCCCTTGTAGGTGCAATTACCATTGATGAAGATAAGAAGTCGGGATTAATAGCCCTTTCCGTTTCATGGAAGGATCCAGAGATTGCGTCGGAGTGGGCCAATGATCTTGTGAAGCAATTGAACGAGCAACTTCGGGAGCAAGCTATTCAAGACTCCCAGAAGCGAGTCGGCTATCTCGAGAAGGAACTGGCCAAAACCACCCTCAAGGACATGCGAGAAGTTCTTTACAGCTTGTTAGAATCGGAAAAACAAAAAGCCATGCTTGCCAATGTCAACGAGGACTTTGCGTTGGAAGTGATCGATCCCGCCGTCGCCCCGGAGCAACGGGAAAAGCCCAAGCGTAAATTGATCGTCGCCCTTGGGGGTGTTTGCGGTGGATTCCTAGGGATCTTTGCTGTGTTCTTTCTTCAATTTCTAGAAAAGCTGAAATCTTCCTGCAAAGAAAATACCAATACATCCCATGTCTAAGCAATTGTCCAAAATTTCGGTAGTTGGTCTTGGCTATGTCGGGCTACCCCTATCTCTACAATTCGCCCAATCGGGCGTGTCCGTACTCGGTCTTGACCTCGACGCTACTAAGGTCGATTCTATTAATTCGGGAAAATCCTATCTCAAGCACTTTTCCTCCGAAAGTATCTCTGAGCAAGTCCAAGCAGGTCGTTTCGAGGCCACCACCGATCCTGCTCGAATTTCCGAAGTCGAGGCCATTCTCATTTGCGTGCCGACTCCTCTCGACGACCATCGTGAACCCGATCTCTCCTTCGTGCTAGATACAGCTAGGTCGCTGGCTCCCTACATTCCCAAGGGTGTATTAGTCATCTTGGAATCCACCACTTATCCGGGAACCACTGAGGACGAACTCCGCAAGGTCTTGGAAGAGGGTTCGCGAATGAAAGCCGGAGTTGATTTCCACCTCGCCTATTCCCCGGAACGGGAGGATCCGGGAAGGGAAGACGCTTCAGTGAAGACCATTCCCAAGGTTGTGGGTGGGTTTACACCCAAGTGCGCTGATCTCGCGGAAGCCCTCTACGGTCAAGCCATCGACAAGATTCATCGGGTGTCTTCCTGCCGTGCAGCGGAAGCGACCAAGCTCTTGGAGAACATCTTTCGTAGTGTAAACATTGCATTGGTTAATGAGCTCAAGGTAGTTTACGAGGCCATGAGCATTGATGTACATGAAGTCATCGATGCCGCCGCCACCAAGCCGTTTGGGTACATGGCCTTTCGTCCTGGTCCTGGCCTTGGTGGGCACTGTATTCCGATCGATCCGTTTTACCTCACTTGGAAGGCTCGTGAATTCGGTAAACATACGCGCTTCATCGAATTGGCGGGAGAGATCAACACCGCCATGCCCGATTACGTCGTGTCCAAGGTTATCGATGCCTTGAACGATCAGGGAAAGGCTGTTAATGGTTCCAGAATCTTGATTCTCGGCTTGGCCTACAAGGCTAACGTTGATGATTGCCGAGAATCCCCTTCCTTCGTTCTCATGGAAAACTTGGTAAGTAAAGGAGCCGAGATCGAATACCACGATCCATATGTGCCCGTAATCCCTGAAACTCGCGAGCATGTCCTTTTGGCCGGTAAGCAATCCGTGGCGATTGAGGACAAATATGACCTTATTTTGCTGTCCACTGATCATGCTGAGTACAAGACCTTCGACTTCAGCAAATTCAACTGTCCGATCGTGGATACACGCAACTGCATTGCACACCGGCCAACAAAGTATTTTCAAGCATGATTAAAAACTTTTTGGTGACTGGAGTCGCCGGTTTCATCGCCTCCCAAGTCTGTAGGGAACTGCTCGACCATGGGTATCGAGTAGTTGGAGTCGACAACCTCAACGATTATTATGATGTTCGACTCAAGGATTGGCGACTTGGTCAACTCAAGCGACATGAACATGCTGAAAAGTTTCACTTCCACAAACTTGACATCGAGGATCAGGAAGGCTTGAAAGAACTCTTTGATCGGGAAGGCCAATTTGATGCCGTAATCAACTTGGCCGCCCGGGCAGGTGTGCGCTACAGCATGGAAAATCCGCATGTCTATCTCTCCACCAATACCGGAGGTACTCTCAATCTGCTGGAGTGTATACGTTCTTCCGGTTCTCAAAAGCTTGTCTTGGCTTCCACTTCGTCACTGTATGCTGGTCAATCCATGCCTTTCACCGAGGCCTTGGCGGTCAACGAACCACTTTCGCCCTACGCCGCGTCCAAGAAAGCTGGGGAGCTCATGGCATACAGTTACCATAAGCTCTACGGGGTCGATGTCTCGGTGGTTCGCTTCTTCACCGTGTTCGGACCTGCTGGTCGACCGGATATGAGTATCTTTCGATTTATTAAATGGATCGATGAGGGAGAAACTATCCAAATGTTCGGAGACGGATCTCAATCGCGAGATTTTACCTATGTCGACGATGTCGCGAGAGGGAGTGTAGCTGCAATCCAAGACCTCGGGTACGAGATCATCAATCTCGGGGGCGGTCGTAACCCGGTCACCCTAAATGCAATTATCGAGAGATTGGAATCCTTACTTGGCAAAAAAGCCAAGATTGATAACAAGCCTTTTCACATAGCCGACATCAAGGAAACCTGGGCGGATATCGACAAGGCTAAGAACCTGCTCGGATGGGAACCGCGAGTATCCCTTGACGAGGGATTGGAAAAGTCCGTCCGATGGTATGTGGACAATCGGGAATGGTTGAAGGATATTGAAGTATGAATGATTTAACTGAAATTGCCTTGGTCGGCTGTGGTTACTGGGGGAAAAACCTCTGTCGAAACTTTCATGGCCTAAATGCCTTGGGTCGTGTGATTGATGCCACTGAATCCGGACAAGCTCAAGCCCGCTTGATCGCTCCAGGAATTAAAGTGTCTTCACATATTGAGGATGCATTGAATGATCCTCAAATCCATGCGATCGCCCTTGCCACGCCGGCGGAGACTCATGCGGAATTGGCGATTCAAGCGATGAAAGCAGGGAAGGATGTGTTCGTGGAAAAACCGATGGCCTTGACCCTTGAAGATGCGGAACAAATGCAGTCCGTGGCAAATCAAACCGATCAGATCCTTATGGTCGGACATTTGTTGGAGTACCACCCTGCTGTACTGAAATTACGCGAATTGATTGATTCCGGTGAACTTGGGAAAATCAATTACGCCTATTCCAACCGCTTGAACTTTGGCAAGGTGCGTACCGAAGAAAATGCACTTTGGAGTTTCGCCCCGCACGACTTCGCGGTCATTCTTCGCTTGATTGGACAGTCCCCCATCGAAGTCTCTGCCACTGGAGGTTCCTACCTAACTAAAGGACTGGCCGACGTCACCGTATCGAACATGCGGTTTTCCGATGATACGCGGGCTCACATTTTCGTCAGTTGGTTGCATCCCTTCAAGGAGCAACGTCTTGTGGTCGTAGGAGATAAAAAGATGGCCATCTTCAATGATGTCGCAACCTTTGGCGAAAAGCTTCTTCTTTATCCCCAAACTGTTGAGTTCGAAGGCGAAATTCCTGTTCTCAAAAAAGAGGATTTCGAACCAGTGGAGTATTCCGATGCCGAACCTCTTCGTGAAGAATGCCGTCATTTCTTGGATTGCGTCACGAATCGCAACAAACCTCTCACCGATGCCCAATCAGGCATTGATGTCCTCAAGGTTCTCCACGCCTGCCAGTCCAGCATCGATCAACACGGGATGCCAGTAACCCTTTGATGCTTCAATCGTCCACAATATATATCTTTACCCCTTGCGTCGTCATTACGAGGAACATCTTAACGAAGCAATCTACTATTTGCATTAGAACTGCAAAGTTGTAATACGATGTCTTCCTCCGTCAACGTTCATTCTACCGCTGTAGTCGACGAGGGAGCAGTCATTGGTGAGGGCACGAGCGTTTGGCACTTTGCTCACGTCTGTTCGGGAGCGGTAATAGGAAAAAACTGCTCCCTTGGACAAAATGTCTTGGTCGCGGACAATGCTGTTCTCGGCAACGGCGTAAAGATTCAGAACAACGTTGCAGTCTATGGGGGAGTTACGATCGAGGACGATGTGTTTTTGGGGCCATCTTGCGTGCTTACCAATGTCACCAATCCACGTTCTCAGGTTAGTCGGAAAACACTCTACGAAAAGACCTTGATTCGTCGAGGTGCCACCGTCGGGGCGAACGCTACCATCGTCAGCGGAATCACTCTCGGCCGCTACTGCTTCATTGGGGCTGGGGCAGTTGTCACCAAGAACGCGCTGGATTACGGATTGGTTCTGGGCAACCCCGCAAAATTATCTGGTCACATGAGTCGCCATGGGCATCGCCTGAATTTCGATGAATCCAACAAAGCGACCTGTCCCGAATCGAACTATTGCTATGAAAGGGTAGGGGAGACAGTCCGTTGTCTTGACCTTGATGAGGAGGAAACCTTGCCAGCGGAACTAGCCATCGGTTCTAAAACTTACGGTTCATTCAAGATGTCGTGATTATGGATGAATTTAATAAAGCCGTCCTGATTACGGGAATTACCGGTCAAGATGGTTCCTACCTGGCCGAGCTCTTATTGGAAAAAGGATATCAAGTACATGGAGTTGTTCGGCGTTCCAGTTCCTTTAACAGGTGGCGCATCGATCACCTGATTAAAGATAAAGCAATCTATGGCAAAAAGTTGTTTCTTCATTATGCTGACTTAAATGACGATGCTTCCTTGCGTCGGATTTTCAAAAAGGTGAGTCCCGGTGAGTTCTACCATCTAGCTGGGCAAAGTCATGTAGGTCTAAGCTTTGAAATTCCCGAACTGACCACTCAGGAAATTGCCAATTGCACTGTCAAACTTCTGGAAATATGCCGAGATCAAGAACGCCGACCTAAAATCTATCTTGCTTGCTCCTCCGAAATTTTTGGAGACGCTCAGGAATCCCATCAAAACGAAGAAGCACCTTTCAATCCGACTTCTCCATATGGAGCCGCCAAGGCGTTTTGCGTTCACATGGGAAGAGTTTTTCGTCAATCTTATGGTTTGTTCGTGTGCAATGGTATTCTGTATAACCATGAATCTCCCCGGCGTGGTGAAAACTTCGTGACCCAGAAAATCGTTCGATCGGCAGCCGAAATTGCAGCAGGAAAAAAAGATTCGTTGGAGCTTGGGAATCTCGAAATTGAGAGGGATTGGGGACATGCCAAGGATTATGTGGAGGGAATGTGGTTGATGCTTCAGGAGGAAAAGCCGAATGATTATGTTTTGGCCACCGGCGAAACCCACAGTCTCAAGGACTTTCTTTCCTTGGCCTTTGAGTATTTTGAACTCGATTATCGTGATTTCGTTTCAATCAATAAGAGATTTGTGCGTCCCAATGAACCTCAGAAACTCTGTGGTGATTCTACAAAGGCTCGTAGCGTTTTGGGATGGGAAACGACTTATTCCTTTGAGGAAATCATCCGGGAAATGTGTGAGGTTGCCGCAATCCTTGATCAATGAATTCTGAGCCCCAAACCAACGAGTTGACCATGAAAGTCGTCCGCGGACCGAAGCAGGTTGCCCTTGAAAAAACCGAAACTATCTGGGATCGATTCGATCGTTTACAAAGAAGCCTGAGACCGCTTCGCAAGGGCAAGCAAGTCAAGAAAGGTATTCACTATATCCGAAGAACTGACACCGAGAGATCCTGAGCCAGGAGATCTACTTGAGATTTGCTCCGCCTTTAATGAGGCTTGGGCAAAGTACATAGTAATTGGTGGAATGGCGAGGGATAACCCCACCTTTCAATCAGGTATTCGTTGCAACACCTGCCCCCATCCGTTAATCCTTGAAATTCCTACTGATAAGGGATGAAATTCAAGGAAAATATGATCCATCGTCCAGGTAAGCTCAACAAAATCGAACAAGGATTTGCCCGTGCGTCCATAGTATCGATCACTGGTTTAAGGCAGTCCGGAAAAACAACCTTGGCCAAAGAGTACGCCGGTACTTCCGGTGAACAAAGCGTTCATTTTGATTTGGAGGATCCTCGTTCCCTTTCTCGGCTTGCAGAACCCATGACGGCATTGGAAAACTTGCATGGTTTAGTTGTGATTGACGAGGTACAACGACTCCCAAGCGTTTTTCCCATTTTAAGAGTTCTTGCAGATCGTCCGGAACAGCTGGCTCGCTTTCTTATCTTGGGCAGTGCCTCGCCAGTCCTAATTAAAGAAATTTCAGAATCTTTGGCAGGACGGGTAGCCTTACTCGAAATGGATGGTTTCAACCTCGTCGAGGTTGGTTCTGAAAAAATGCGCTCGCTCTGGTTAACGGGTGGATTGCCTCCTTCCTTTTTGTCGAGAGGGGACCAAGAGAGCTTTAAATGGCGCCAAGATTTCATCACCCTTTTTCTGGAGCGTGATCTTCCTCAACTAGGGGTGACGATTCCTGCCACTGCCATGAGAAGGTTTTGGATGATGTTGGCTCATTATCATGGTCAAACATGGAACGCATCGGAACTTGCCAAATCCTTTGGCGTATCTGAGGCATTGATCAGAAGAAAGCTTGATGTCCTCACGGGTGCCTTTGCAGTGCGCCAACTGCCCGCATGGTTTGAAAACATTGGAAAACGTACCATTAAATCCCCCAAAGTATACTTGCGGGATACCGGATTGCTTCATGCTCTCTTGGATCTCGCCTCATGGGAACAATTAGAAGGACACCCAAAAATTGGATCTTCATGGGAAGGATTTTGTATTGAACAGGTGTTGTCCGTTACCGGATCTACGCAGGCCTATTTTTGGGGAACTCATGCTGGGGCGGAACTAGATCTCTTTCTTCTATTAAACGGAAAACGTATTGGCATAGAAATAAAATATTCGGATGCTCCTTCCACCACTCGCTCCATGCGAGTAGCCATATCTGATTTATCTCTCGACCAACTCTTCGTCATATACCCAGGACTTGATGATTACTCACTGGATGACAAAATTGAGGTCGTATCCCTCTCTTCTATGT
>CALBIN010000156.1 GCA_937893275.1 uncultured Opitutia bacterium
CAACGAAGTTGCGGTTGTCTTTTTCGGGTAAGTGATTCCCACTCTTCTTTTGTTGCTTTGGAATGTTGGTATTCCATCATGATTTTCCATCCGTCTTTACCTTTTAAAAGCATAGCTTGGAAGTTGATGTACTCCTTTTTCCATAAGCCTTTTGAGTCCGTAAAGGAATAGAGAAAGATCCCGGTCTCATGGGCGGTGGTTTCATCACCAAATCGTTGTGAGAACCTGAACTCCACCTTTGCCTTTCTCTCGCCCGTCTTGACGGCCGTAAAATCTTTTTCCCATCGAACCAAAGCTTTCGAGAGCGGGTAACTGGTCTTTTTGGTTCCGGAAACAAGAACCCCTTTTTCGTGGCAAGTGGCTTTGTAGCCCTCGAAATCGCCTTCGCGTACCGCTCTCGACACTTCTGCCCAGTAGGCATCCAACTCTGCGAATCTGACCATCTCTTCCTCTGAGGCGGATGTCGTTTGAGAGCTGTACGACAAGATCAAAAGGAAACTGAGGAATATCCGAGATATTTTCATGGTACGAATGAGAGCAAAAACCATTCTCGTGAGTCTACACTACCGATATCGTTTAACTTGCGCCACAAATTGCGAATACATGTAATCGAATGCATTATTTTCTTGGAGATTCGACCTCACGGATCACGATGTTCTTGAACTCGACATGCATGTCTTGCCCACCGTGTAATTGTAGTCCGAAGTAACCTTGAATGCGGCCGCGGTCGTTCTTTAACTCGGAGGAAATGATCCCGTTGATCTTTACGACAACGTCTCTGCCGATTGCACTCAGTTCGAGGTCGGTCCATTCACCACTCTTGTAGGCTCGCTTTTTGACGGTTTCGGGGGATGGTTTCTTCACCCATGCTCGACCGCCCGTCTCGTACAGACCTCCTGTTTCCTGAGTGGTGTCTACTTCTACTTGAAAACCGTTGACGCTCACTGCGCTTTTCACCCGCTTTGCACGAAAGTAAAACCCACTGTCACCAGAGTGAACGCGGAACTTCGCCTTCACGACGAAGTCCGTAAACTGCTTGTCCGTAAGAAGTATGCCATGTCGCCTTTCCGTTTTAGGACTAGTACCGACAATTGCACCGTCTTTAACTTGCCACTTTCCGCCGGGGGCAGGAGTCCATCCATTGAGGGTCTTGCCATCGAAAAGCGTTTTAAAATCATTGTTTTCTGCCAGTGCCAGATACTGAAAGGATAGTAGGGCGAAAATGCAGAGGAGGTTCTTCATGATATTATTTGGATTGAAGGTCTGTTCGAGTTGAAATCGTTAGCACGGTCAAGCAAATCGCATTTCGAATCAGATTTCTCGAATACGTAGGTTTCGGAAGCGGTAGACACCCTCCTCGGAATGGTGTTGCAGGCCAATGGTTCCGAACTTGTGCTTGGAGTCCTTGATGTCACTGCAGAGCTGTCCGTTTACCCAGGTTCGAATTCTCTCTCCCTTGCACATGACCCGGATCTGATTCCATGCCCCGGCCTTGTAGAACGTTCCTGTCCGGTCGACGAAGTCATTGATCTTTGCCTCCTCGTCGGGCGGTTTCATCCAACCCACCCCGATGTCATAGATTCCTCCGCTGCGGATATCCGAAATTTCGCTTTGGTACCCCTCCGGAAGGTTTTTTCCCTTGGGCAGCACGCAACGGAAGCCTATTCCCGAGTCGAAGTTCTTACCAGGCGTAAAAGCCTCCAATTCAAGGACGAAGTCGAAGAATTCAAGAGTGTGCAGGTAAAAAACATGAAGGGTGGGAGAAAGGTGGATTTCACCGTCCACCACCTCGATGCCGATCGGTTCGGCGACCTGCGATACGGGTTCCCCGGGTTTGGAAGCAAAGGGTTGACGCCAGCCCTTCAGGGACTTTCCATCGAAAAGAGAAGTCCACCCCTTGTCCGGCAATCCGATCTCGAAGGTTCCGAATTCTCTCCAAGGAGGAAAGAGGGTTTCGCCTTTGCGAAGCTTGGGGGCCGGAGGGACGTCGTATTCCTCGCGCAGCTTCATCAATTCACCCTTCATGCGGGAAAGAACTTCCGCATACTCCGGATCGTCGTGCACCGATTTCATCTCCATTGGATCCTTCTCCAAGTCGAAAAGTTCCCATTCGTTCAAATCGTAAAAATGCATCAGCTTGTGCCGACTGTTCCTAACCCCGTCATGGCGCCGCACCGCATGGTACTCGGGGAAACAATAATAGTGATAATAAACCGACTCCCTCCAGTCGGCGGGTTCCTTCCCTTCGAACAGCGGTTTCAGGCTCTTACCCTGCATATCCGAAGGTTGCTCGATGCCCGCGAGATCAAGAAAAGTTTGAGCAAAGTCGAGGTTGGAAACCATTTGCTCGTTGACCATTCCAGCTTTAGCCACCCCAGACCAACGGACAAGCAAAGGCGTCTTCAAGGATTCCTCGTACATGAAGCGTTTGTCGAACCAGCCATGCTCCCCTAAGAAAAATCCTTGGTCCGACGCATAGATCACGACCGTATTCTCGGCTAGGCCCGACTCGTCCAGGTAATCGAGCATAGTCCCTACCGATTCGTCGAGCGACTTGATACAGGCTAGGTAGTCGGCCATGTACCTTTGGTATTTCCAGCGCACTAGGTCGTCCCCCTGCGGGCGTTTTTCAAGAACGTCTGCCCGTATCTTGTCGTATACTTCGTTCCATTTCTTTTTCTGGGCCTTGTTCATCCGGTCCTGACGGAATGGTACCATCTTGTTGTCTAGGGCCAGATCCATGGTCACGCGGAGGGTCATGTCCTGAGTCTGAGCAGGGATTCCTCTACCTTTGTAATCGTCGAAAAGATTCTTTGGTTCAGGATATTCCTTGGCGACGTATTCGTCGAGTAGGTGAACGGGCGGCAGCCAAAAACGGTGAGGGGCCTTGTGCTGAACCATGAGCATGAAAGGCTTTTTCTTGTCCCTGTCTTGCTCCAACCAGTCGATTGATTTGCTTACCACGGCCTCGGTTACGTATTCCCCAGGCGTTCCAGCAACCAAACCATCGGGGGTACGGAAGTCGGGAGCATAATAGGTTCCCTGCCCAGGCAGGACGTTCCAAAAGTCATAGCCCTGCGGATCGGTTCCCAAGTGCCACTTCCCAATCACCGCGGTTTGGTAGCCACCCTTTTGCAGGAGCTTGGGAAAGGTCTGCTGGTTCCCGTCGAAACGATGCTCATTCTCCATGAAGCCGTTCAAATGGGAATGCTTTCCGGTCTGGATGACCGCCCGGCTCGGACCACACAGGGCATTTGTCACGAAGCAGTTGTCGAAACGAATGCCCTCATTTGCAATCCTATCCAAATTGGGGGTCGGGGCAACCTTGCTTAGCCTTCCACCATAAGCGGAAACGGCTTCATAGGAATGATCGTCCGAAAAAATGAAAATGATATTGGGCCTGTTCTTTTGTCCCTTGATGGATTTTTTCGCAGGAGGCTTGGAAACTCCAGGCGCGGCTTGCGTTTCCTTTTCAGTAGATTGCTCAGGCGGCTTGGCGGTCTGGCAAGCGTTCAAAAAGAGCAGAAGCAGCCAGAGAAAAAAGGGTGTTTTCATTATATCGGGGGATGGTCAGGCTTCCTACGTTTTCAAGGGGTGGAGTAAGGGGAGAGAAGGGAAACTAAGCGCGCAGAAGAACGAGTTCCCCCGTGCTATCTGCGAAGCGGTCCAAATTCAGACCAAGCGCCCGGGCTTGGGTAAGCCACAGGTTGGCCAAGGGTACGCCACCCTCCGGGGCCACGTACTTCCCGCCCACTTTTGGGGTCAAACCGGATTGCTCGGAAAGGTTGAAATGCCGTCCAGTCTTGAACGCCCCGCCTCCGGAACCTGCGGTCACGATGGGCAAGGCGCTGTACTGATGGGTTGCGCCGTCACCCAGACCCGAGCCATAGGTAAAGAGGGTGTTGTCAAGAAGGGTCTTCCCATTGGCCTCCTTGATCCCATCCATCTTCTCGAGCAGGTAAGCGAATTGCTCCATATGGAAATGATCCACCTTGATCAGGTCCTCGATGAATTTTTTCTGGTTATGGGACATTTGGTGATGACTACGCGGCTTGTCGAACAAGCTCTCGAACAAATAGGGCGTATCCCAACGCTCGGGTCCTACCATGAAGGTGGCGACGTTGGTCAACCCGCTCTGCAAGGCAACCACCATCAGATCGCCCATCAAGCGAATGTACTCCCCGCG
>CALBIN010000157.1 GCA_937893275.1 uncultured Opitutia bacterium
CTCTATTCCGGAAAGAAGAATGCGGGCCAGCACGTCACTCCCCCCCCCAGCAGCAAAAGGGACCACCACTTTGATCGGACGAGAAGGAAAAGACTCTTCCTCTGCCCATAAGGCTTTTCCACTAAAGATTCCCGATGCCAAGGCCAAAAAAAAGGCGAACATCAAAGATAATATCGATGAAGTTACGAATCCTCTAAAGATTTCACATCGGATGATCATTAACAAACAGAGTTATTTTCAAATTATCCCCTTCGTGGCACTCGAAGGAATACTTTGTCAAAAAGCGAGCAAACTCCACCCGAAATTTCTTCGGGATTAGGACAGAAAAGAAACCAACCGTTAAAAATACAATAGTTGATAATCAGAACGCCTAAAAGTTTTGTGCTCCGATTAAAAGAAATTTTAGCGCAAGAGTAGTTAAGGACATTTCAGAATGAATGAAACTAAGTGAATCTACGATTATAAAAGTTGCTTAAGTAACTAAAAAACCTGTTGCAGTTTGAATTTCACGGGACTTAATCAGCTCAGTGAAAGCATCTCTATTCTTCCCCTCAATTATTCTTTTTCTGTGTGCACCCGATCTGCTCGCTCAGCAATCCTTATCCGTTTCCAGTCCCGAGGCGGACAACTCGGTGACCGCTCAGTTGGCGTCCTTCCAGTTAGCCGACGGCTACGAGGTGAACCTCTTTGCGGATGAGTCCATGGGGATTGCCAACCCCGTCTGTTTCCGATGGGACGCCGAAGGCAGGTTGTGGGTCCTTTGCACTTGGGCCTACCCGCAATTGAAGCCCGGCGAACCCGCGGCGGACAAACTTTTCATTCTCGAGGACAAGGACCAAGACGGCAAAGCCGACAAAATCTCCATTTTTGCCGACGGCCTGAACATGCCGACTGGATTTGCCCTCGGGCACGGTGGCGTCTACTTGGCGGAAGGTCCCGACCTGTTGCATTTGCGTGATACCGATGGCGACGGCAAAGCGGACCAGCGCGAAGTGTTGTTCACCGGGTTTGGCACAGGAGACACCCACCAAAACATCAACTCCCTGACCTGGAGCCCGGGGGGCGAACTGTTCTTTTGCCAGGGACTCCATTGCTTTTCCCGCGTGCAGACACCATGGGGTATTGCCCGCCTCGACGAACATGGCTCCTGGCGACTGCGCCCCCTGCGTCGCCAATTGCACACCTACCGGCGTACTTCCGGTGGCGGCAACCCCTGGGGATACGCCTTTGGTGACTGGGGTGAAGCGTTCATCAAGAGCAATGGTACCGGTGTCAGTGAACTGTTGCCCAGTTTGGTGCACACCGACCACATCGGCGGTGGTTACTGGGGGGGCGCCATGTCCATCGGGAATACCAAGATCAAGTCGATGTGCATCGAGATCGTTGATTCGCCTCATTTTCCCGACGACCTGCAGGGCGACTTTCTGATCGCCGGTTACTACGCCCGCAACATCGCCCGTTTGCGCCCAACTATCGATGGCGCCGGCCACAGGTTGCAGACCTTGGCCCCGCTCCTCACCTCATCTCACAACGCCTTTCGTCCCGTCGACTTGAACGTGGGACCGGACGGTGCCATCTACTTGGCCGATTGGTTTAACCCCATCATTGGGCATTACCAGGCTTCGCTGCGGCATCCCGACCGTGACAAGACGCATGGACGCATCTGGCGCATCACGGCCAAGGGGCGTCCGCTCCATAAACAACCGGCCCTGGCCAAGATGAGCGCCGATCAATTGTGCGGACAACTGGCCAACCCCGTACGACGCACCCGCCAACTCGCCAAGCTGCTCCTGATGGATTTGCCCAAAGCCGAGGCCACCGCCGCCACTCAAAAATGGGTCGACGAACTGAAACCCGATGATCCGAAGCTCGAGCACAAGCTCTTCGAGGCCATCGGGGTGTTCGAATCGCATGAGGTGGTCAACCGGCCCTTACTCGACCGGCTTCTCAAGGCAAAGAACTACCAAGCCCGTGCCTACGCCACCCGCGTGACCGGGCGCTGGCATGACCGCTTGAAGAATCCCTTGGTTCTTTTGAAGCAAAGCGCTGCGGACGAGCATCCCCGCGTACGCTTGGAAGCTGTCGTGGCAGTCAGCGACATCCGTCAAGCGGAAGCCGTGACAGTTGCTGCCCAGGCCGCCGCCGGTCCAACGGACCGTTTCATCAACTTTGCCTTTACCCAAGCCGTTCATGCCTTGTCGTCCTCTTGGAAGCCTGCCTTGGTGGATGGAAGCTTGGCCTTCGCGAAACCGTCTCATTTGGTCAAGGTGATCAGTACGGGAGGCGGTGCCGATGTTGCTGGGGTGGTGCGTCAACAGCTTACCGATAAAGAATTGTCCGCTGAGCGCCGAACCACCTTGGTCGCTCTCCTTGCAACGATTGGCAGTCATGCCGATTCGGGATTGGCTTTACAGATGGGAGCCGGCCAGCCGGAAGTTTTGCGGGCTCTCGCCACTTCCGCTCGCGAACGTAACCTCGCCGTGCCCGCCAATGCTCAGCAGTTGCTCGGTTCGTCATTAGCCCATAAAGACCATGCGGTACGAGCCGGAGCCATCGAGCTGTGCGGTTTATGGAAGCTTCAGGTCCATGGGGATGCCATTCGTGGCCTTGCTACCGATCGCAAGCAACCCGAGCTCGTTCGTTTGCCCGCCACCACGGCCCTCCCTTCATTCAAGGGAGAATCCATGGTCGAGTCGTTGGCATCCTTGACCTCCTTGAAGGAAACACCTGCCATCCGGGCCGCTGCCCTCGGTGGCTTGGCCCAACGTGACCTGCCGCGGGCCGCTCAATTGGCCGTCAGCCTCCTGGATCAAGGGAAGGCGGATGACATGGATGCCTTGCTTGCCGCTCTCCTGCAGCGCAGCGAAGGAGCCAATGCCTTGGCCGATGCCTTGGGCAAGAAGAAGCTTCCGGTAGACGTTGCGAAACTGGTACGGCGCTGGTTGAATGAAGTCGGACGAAATGAGCCCAACTTGGTCAAGGCTCTCAATGCCGTTATCGGGGTGCAAGGCGCTACCCCGGCCTATAACTCGGATTACGTCGCAGCCCTAGCCAAGGAAGCCATCACCCAAGGCGATGCCGCCAAGGGAAAGAAAATCTTTCAACTGCCTGCCCTTAGTTGCGTGGCCTGCCATGCCGTGGACGGTGTAGCCAGCGCCCCCGGTCCCATCAAGGGGCCTAACCTCTCGGCCCTGGCCGCCGGTTTGCCGACCGACCTCATCGTGGAGTCCGTCCTCTGGCCTGCCCGCCAAATCAAGGAGGGCTACGAGACGGTTACCATAACAACCAAGGATGGTCGCATCCATAGTGGCTTCCTACAAGCCGCCGAAAGGAAGGCGATCAGTGTGCGCGACCTCGCCAGCGGGGAAGTCGTGGTCGTTCCGTCCAACAACCTTGCCAGCCGTTCCAAGGCCCAGACCGTTATGCCTCCGAGCCTGACCGACTCTCTCACCCGAACCGAGCTCCGCGATTTGATCAAGTACCTCTCCACCTTGAAAAACGCGGGCTCGCCGAAATGAGAACGAAACCAAAGGCGGTTGCTCGCCTCCATGACGCCCTGCTGATCGACGCCGATTCCCAATACAAGGCAGGAGCGAAAGCCCTGTCCGGAAAGATCATGTTGCAGGCGGGCCTTCATCCCCTGCGGATCAACTGTTTGGCTCCCGACAATGCTCCTGGGTTGTCTTTGGAATGGCAAGCGCCGGGCGGGGAAATGAAGCCTATCCCACATGCTCAGTTTTGCATGGAAGGACGCCTTGCCCAACAACCTGTTCCCGATCCCAATCGTGCCAAGCCCAACGTCGTGGTTTTGTTCATCGACGATCTCGGTTGGAAAGATCTCGGTGTGTACGGATCGAAGTTTTTCGAGACGCCCCGCATCGACCGGTTGGCCAAGCAGGGCGCCCTTTTCACCCGGGCCTACAGTTCATGCAACGTTTGCTCGCCGACCCGGGCCTCCCTGTTGACGGGCAAATATCCCCAGCGCATTGGCTTCACCAATTGGCTCAATCCGCGCAAACCGAACGGGCCAAACAGCGCCGTGAACATAATCTACTATATGGGCGACCAGGACAGGCCGCCCAAAGCCTTAGTCAACCACCTCAAGGGCACCTTCGGTGGGATTCGTAATTATGTCTTGCTCGAAGGCGAGAAGGGACTGCTTTCCACCGGTATGTGGGGTAAAATCT
>CALBIN010000158.1 GCA_937893275.1 uncultured Opitutia bacterium
AGAGAAAGAGAGTTGGCGGGACTGGAGACTTTTCAAAAAAAACAAAGTTATTTTGCTGAGCTACGGTGTTCAGTAGATGTATTTTGTGCTCACCACGCTAGTGTCGAAGAGAATTTATTGAAGAACGCATGGCCTTATCGTCCAATACGCAACGAACATCAGGATCTTCATTGGGGTCCATGGGTGGATACTCACAGACTTTACAAAAAGCTATATCCTGATATTGGCAATTACTCGCTGGCACATTTGGTCAGCACCTTTGAGCTAAGAAACGATTTAGAAAAAAATGCCTTGATTTATTGTCCGCAAGGCAGACAAAAATATCATTGTGCCCTTTACGACACCTTGGCTTCGGCCCTGTTGCTTACAAGATTATCGGAACTACCAAAGATTTCAGAGGCAAGCCTAGAGTGGATGATCGAGGCGAGTGCTTCAGGGCAAAAAAAGAGCGATCACCTGACCCAAGCATCTCTCTTTGATCGTTAAGATCATCGAGTATTCGAAGAAGGTATCCCTTGCTAGTTTGGAAAATGTTTTAAACTAAATCTCGTCACCGTTCCCGCTTGCCTCGGAGTCAAGAGGGGGGGTTATATCGACTCCTTCTTCGGCGGAAAGGTCAGGTGACGGAGAATTCTCATCAGGGGCAATGCTCTCATCAGGGATTGGATCTTCTAAAAGCTCTTGATCTGGTTCGGTATCAACTAACGAGTCCTCAGGGTCATCGTCATCACCTTCTTGCATGGCAACAACGCGAGAAATCGCGATTAGTTTGTCGCCCTTAGCCAAGTCAACAAGCTTAACCCCCTTTGTGCCTCTATTGGTCTCACGAATATTGAGCACGGGACAGCGAATGGCCTGACCTTTCTTGGTCAACATCATAATCTCGTCGTCCTCGTCGACGGCTAAAGCTCCCGCAAGAGCCTTCGCATCCATAGCAATAACACCGTAACCGCCTCGCTTGCGAGGCGTGTTATCCTCTCCTTCTCCACCACGAGGAAGGAAAGCTGAGAATTCAGTTCGTATGCCCAACCCGTTAGCACCGGCGATGAGAAGCAGTCGCTCGTCGTCAACTACTAGCATACTTTCCACATGGTCTCCCTCGCGTAAGCGAATTCCTCGCACGCCACGGGTAACACGACCTTGGTTCCGAAGTTGGTTTTCGTGAAAACGGAGACCTTTACCATTGTGAGTCAGGATAAGAATATGATCTTCGCCCGTTGTCCTACGGGCTTCAAGGACAGCGTCGCCTTCGTCCACGTTAATGCCAATAAGTCCTCCTTTGCGGTGGTTGCGATATGCCGAAAGGTGAGTCTTTTTGACGACTCCCTTTCGAGTGCATAAAACGAGAGACACTGGTTGCTCAAAATCTTCCACACAAACCATCGCAGCAACCTTTTCGCCTTTTTGCATCTGAAGCAAATTGACAATGCTGCGACCTTTGGAGTCTCTCTTCCCTTCAGGCACCTCATAGACTTTTTCCACATACACCCGGCCATTGTCCATGAAGAACATCATTGTGTCGTGGGCATTAGCCGTAAAGAGTTGGTCGATGGGATCCTCTTCCCTTTGCCCACTGCCGATCACCCCCTTGCCTCCGCGATGCTGAGAACGATATTCGTCGACCGAAGTACGCTTAATAAAACCGTTCTTGGTGATGGTAATCACGCAACCGTCGTTAGGAATCAGGTCTTCCATCCTGATGTCGCCTTCAGCCTCTGTAATTATGCAACGACGAGGTGAAGGATAAGCTTCCTTCATTTCCAAAAGCTCATCCTTAATTACTTCGAGGAGACGACTTTCGTTGCCGATAATTTCACGAAAGCCTTCAATCAGTACCATCAGTCCGGCATATTCCTCCTCGATTTTTTCTCTCTCCATGCCCGTAAGCTGATAGAGCCGAAGATCGAGAATTGCATTGGTCTGCCGCTCAGAAATAGTGAATTTCTCCATCAACCTTGCCTTAGCCTCATTCCTGTTGGCAGATGCGCGAATGATCCGAACGAACTCGTCAAGGTTATCGAGGGCAATCTTGTAGCCCTCCAAAATGTGGGCCCGATCCTCTGCTTTACGAAGGCGAAACTGAGTCCGACGAAAAATAACCTCGCGGCGATGCTCAACGTAGCACTCGAGCATTTCCTTGATGTTCATTTGCCTGGGTCTGCGCTTGTCGATCGCAAGCAGAATGACGCCGAAGGAACTTTCGAGAGCCGTCATTTTGTAAAGCTTATTGAGCGTGACACGCTCAATCTCGCCCATCTTCAGTTCAACCACGATACGAGTGGTTTCAGTAGACTCGTCTCGCAAGTCGCTTACTCCATCCAGCAACTTATCCTTAACCAAGTCGGCGATGCGTGTCACAAGCGTGGCCCGGTTGGCATTGTAGGGAATTTGGGTAATGACAATTTGTTGCCGACCACTAGGCAATTCCTCAATCTCCATGCTTCCCCGCATGCGAACAATGCCACGGCCGGTTTTCATGTAGGATTGAATACTTGCAGAACCGGAAATAGTCCCTCCAGAAGGAAAATCCGGACCCGGCAGGTGTTGCATCAAGTCATCGATCGTGATGGATGGATCATTAATCAAGGCACAGGTCGCATCAATAATTTCACCCAGATTGTGAGGAGGAATATTGGTTGTCATACCAACGGCAATCCCAGTGGACCCATTCATCAAAAGGTTGGGTAAGGCCGCAGGCAAAACCGTGGGTTCCGTCGAACTCTCTTTGTAATTTGGGGCAAAATCGACGGTGTCCTCGTCGATGTCCCGCAACATTTCCTCCGCAATCCGCGTGAGACGACACTCGGTGTACCTGTAGGCCGCTGCAGAATCACCATCGACAGAGCCAAAATTTCCCTGCCCGTCTACCAGCGGATAGCGCATAACCCATGGTTGTGCCATCCTTACCAAAGTATCGTATACGGAACCATCCCCATGTGGGTGATAATTCTTAAGCACTTCACCGACAACGCCGGCACATTTGTCATATGGACGATTGTGTAGCAAACCTTCGCGCATCATGGCGTAGAGCACACGACGCTGAACGGGCTTGAAGCCATCTCGAACATCGGGAAGGGCACGACTGACAATTACCGACATCGAGTAATCGATGTAGGCGGTTTGCATGATCTCCGTTATATTGGTTGGGATCAGGCGCTCGGAAATTTCTTCCATTAGGATCTATTGGTTAGGATGATTGGTAGTCGAAAGGTTACTGGCGTTACTTAGCAAAAAAGTTGCAAGGTTACACATCCAGATAAGACACATTCAAAGCATTATCTTCGATAAATGCACGACGGGATGGTACGTCTTCGCCCATCAACATGGAAAAAAGATGATCAGCTGCCGCAGCATCGGCAATATCGACTTTCACGAGACTTCGGGTATTAGGGTCCATGGTAGTCTCAAAAAGTTGCTTCGGATTCATTTCCCCAAGACCTTTGTAGCGCTGAATCTGTAATCCCTTGCGTCCGAGCAAACGAATATTTTCAAGTATGTCGAGGAGGGAGCGTACTTCCATCTCGTTCTCTTTTCCCTCCTGCCCAAAATTCTCAACAAGCTTGTAATTGGGATTCTCACCATCGGTTTCGAAATCTTCCAATCGGATGCCTTGTTCGGTGATGCCCTCAACTATCTTTTCCATTTCATGTGACTCGAAAATTTCGTGAACCGATATTCGCTTCCGGACAAGCCGCCCTTCGACCTCAATTTCACGATTCACAGTTCCTTCACGTTCCTCCGGCGGGATATTTTGCCCATCATAAAAACCCTCGCGAGATTCGGCATCGGGAAAGAAACGAAATTCTTCTTTGTTGCCTGTTCGAATACGAGCAATGTAACGGGGTAATTTTCCAGATTGGTTATCATGTCGCCGAAGATAGCGAGGCAAGTCGCAACCATAGCGGCGGACACCGGCTCCGAGTGCCTCAAGTCTAGACAGAGATTCAACCAATGTCCTCACTACTTCTGCCGAAAAACTTTTGTTGTCTTTTGTTTGCAAGAGCGTGACGTCTTCAGATCCCAATTGCAGAAGTATTCGGCTCATTTCGGAATCATCCTCAATGTATTGCTCGGTTTTCCGGCGCTTGATCTTGTAAAGAGGCGGTCTGGCAACATAGACATAACCATGCTCGATAAGGCCACGCATCTGGCGAAAAAGAAAAGTTAGCAAAAGGGTTCGGATATGCGCTCCATCCACATCCGCATCAGTCATTATAATAATTTTGTGATAACGAGCCTTTTCCACTTCGAAAGCTCCTTCTCCTTCATGATCGCCAATACCCGTGCCAACGGCGGTGATAAGGCTTCGAATTTCCGCATTATTTAAAACCTTGTCCAAGCGTGCTTTTTCAACATTGAGCAACTTGCCGCGCAAAGGGAGAATAGCTTGCGTGAGTCGATCTCGTCCTTGCTTTGCTGAACCACCAGCAGAATCACCCTCAACAATGTAAAGCTCGCTCTTCGCAGGATCTTTCTCGGCACAATCCGCAAGTTTTCCTGGTAGCCCGCCCCCGGAAAGAGCACCCTTGCGGACAGTTTCTCGAGCCTTTCGGGCAGCTTCACGAGCTCTCGCGGCATGAACCACCTTGTCGATAAGAGAGCGTGCCTCATCGGGATTGGTTTCGAAATGATATTTCATTTTCTCCCCAACAATTTTCTGAACGATGCCATCGACCTCACGGTTGGACAACTTGGTCTTGGTCTGTCCTTCAAAACGCGGTTCAGGTACTTTAACCGAGATGACTGCAGTTAATCCTTCACGCACATCCTCGCCCGAAAGTGAAAGGTCTTTATCCTTAATAAGATCATTGGTGCGAGCATAGCCATTAATCACTCGAGTTAAAGCGGTGCGAAAGCCTGATAAATGAGTGCCGCCTTCAACATT
>CALBIN010000159.1 GCA_937893275.1 uncultured Opitutia bacterium
GTTTGCTCGTCGAATCCCGGGTATCCTATCATTTGCGTATCCACGGTGTCGTCGGGGTAGGAAAGCCTAGCGCTTAGAGTGAGCGTTTCTTCTGCATATTGACGAGATAGTCGAACGGCATAACTACGTGAAAGATAATCGGGTTCATGACTGAGTCCGAACTCGAAGGAGAAGTCGTATTCATTGGTTTCTTTCGAAAGGGTGACCACTCCGGCCCGTCTTACCTCTTCGATCGGGTCGGAAAGCCAGTCGTATTCAGTTGGGGGTAACCCTATGGGAGTGGCTCCCGACCACGTATCCACAACGCCCACGACATCAAGGCTCCATTCTTCCGTGAGGGCTGTTTCCGCTTCTGCGTACCATGAGCGAACGTGAATCCTATCTCCTTCTTCGACCCATTCGCGATACTTGGCTCGCAATGCCTTTTCGGCGGGACTCTTTCGGGTGACCAATGCGAGTAACGCGGCGACCGCCAAGAAGCGAATGGCTCTAATTGCGCTCGTTTTCATTTAGAGAGAGCCTTTCGAAAGGGTGAGGTTTGGTCAAGCTCTGCAAGTCTGTATTGCTATCGGATTGTCTGGACTTGTTTCTTTCCCTCAGTTGTCCTGCAATCCTATCTTGCCAAAACTCGGCTTACTCGCGAGGAATCGTTTACTTGATTATATGAATTCGAAAAAACGCATATTCGTTGTCGACGATGAGGAAGATCTTACCGACCTTCTGCAATTCCAATTGAAGCGTGAGGGATTCAAGGTAGAGACCGCGAACGATCCCTTTGCCGCCCTCACTGCGGCGCGCGACTATGGGCCCGATTTAATCGTGCTGGACGTCATGATGCCCGACTTGGATGGCTACCAACTGCTACGCATGTTCCGATCCGACCACCAGTTGACCGAAGTCCCCGTGGTCATGCTCACCGCTCGTGCGGGAGTGGAAGACCGTATCAAGGGGCTTGAAAGCGGTGCCGACGATTATATGTGCAAGCCATTCGAAACAAAGGAACTGATTCTGCGTATTCGTTCCATTTTGAAACGAAGCAGTGAACAAATCCGAGCTCCTACAGGTCGAATCGTCATTGGGAACGTCGTCATCGACGAGGAAGACCATTCTGTGGGTATTGGTGGTGTAGAGATTCCCTTTACTGTGACCGAGTTCAAATTGCTTCAGTTTTTCCTTAAGCGAAAGGGTAGGGTGCAAACCCGCGAGAACCTCCTTTTGAGCGTTTGGAAGTTCGATGCCGAAGTCGAGACTCGCACCGTAGACGTTCATATTCGCCGACTGCGGAAAAAGATGGAGACGGCCGATTTGGAGATCGAGACGGTGCGTGGGGTTGGTTATCGTTTGGCGGAAAAAGCACAATAGATTGCCATGTATGTGGAACCATGGATCTTGGCGGCTGTCCTTCTCGGTTTTGTTTTGGCTTGTTCGGTACTTTTGCGTCGCGGGAGATCCATGGACGGAAAACCTGAAGAGCAAACTTTAGTTGATATTGGCAACGAGGAACTAAATCCTCACGATAATTCCCGCAGGGATTTTGTGGCTAACGTATCCCATGAGTTGCGTACCCCGGTAGCCATCGTGAAAGGATTCGCGGAAACTCTGGACGACAGCTACGATGAACTTTCAGGCAAGAAACGACGAGAATTCATAGGGAAAATTCGAAAAAATTCGGATCGTCTTTGCTCCTTGGTCGGGGATCTTCTCCATTTGGCGGAACTGGAGTCACCTTCTCATGCATTGAGACCTGAACCCAGCAGTCTTTCGGCTGTTGTCCGTACTGTTGCAGACAGGTTGGGCGAGCGACTAGACCCGAATACCCAAAGAATACGATTGGAGCTTGCCGAGGAACGGAAGCCGATGTCATTCGATCCCTTGAAGGTAGAGTGTGTCGTCGAGAACCTTTTGAGCAATGCCCTTCGCTATGCCCGTGATTCCTCCGTTATAACTATTCGAACTATTTTTGATGAAGACCCCAAAGTGATCCGTTGTGAAGTGCAAGACGATGGCTGCGGTATTCCCGAGAAGGACGTGCCCCATCTTTTCGAGCGATTCTATCGTGTCGACAAGGGACGTTCCAGGGAGAGTGGCGGCACGGGCTTGGGTTTAAGCATCGTGAAGCATATCGTGGAATTGCATGGCGGCACTGTATCCGTTCGGAGTAAGCTCGGTGAAGGAACGACCTTCTCCTTCAGCCTGCCCTGCGACTTCTAAATTTCACACATCTCTCCCCTCAGATGGGCAATTAGGAGTGAAGCATCTCTTGCATTTGTAACGTAGTTGTAACGTTTTCTTCGCAAGATCGTAATTTGAATCTGCTATAATAAATGGAGACTTTAAGCCAATCATAGTCCGATAACAGTAAGATGAACGCAAAACCCATAGCCATTCTGCTATCGATCACTTGTTTTGCATCCGCAAGTGGACAGGACGCCAAGAAGTCTGCCTACGACAAAATTTGGAGCAAAGTGGTATGGTACGAGAATGAGGAGAACGACGTTTTTCATAAGGTTGCATTCACGGGTCGTCTGCAAGGAGACTATCATAGCTTTGATGATGACGCTGGAGGAACATCCGAAAATGACTACGATTGGCGACGCTTTCGAGTTGGCTTCAAAGCCTCTTTTTTTAATAGACTGACCCTTCATTCGGAGGCCGACATGAACCTCAATGATCCTTCGCCTCTCTACAAGAAACTTACGGACACCTACCTTTTATGGACAACGGCAGGCGGGGTGAGGATCAAGGTGGGAAAGCAATCGGCGCCTTTTACTTTACATGGTTCGACGTCATCCAAAAAGCTTTACACTCTCGAAAGAGGTAAGGTTGCAAGCAACATCTGGTTTTCCAACGAATACTATTCCGGGTTTACCATCTCAGGCAAAAAAGGCAGTTGGGAGTATTTCACCGGAATCTATTCGAGCGATCTTGGACCGGAGTTCGACGAGGCTTTTGACTACGGTTGCTTTGGTCTTTTTTCCTTGGGATACAACTTTAAGGAAAATTTAGAATTGGATAACGCCTTGGTTCGCTTGGATTACGTTAAGCAACAAGAAGATTCGGCGAATCCCTCAAAACAGCCCGATCACAAGAATGTAACTTCATTGGTAACCAAGTTCGAGAAGGATAATTTGCACATCTGGGCAGACCTAAGCTTTTCCGATGGATATGGCTCCCAAAGCGATCTATTTGGTCTGCAGTTCATGCCCTTCTACGATATTACGGACAAGACCCAAGCGGTTTTTAGCTACACTTACATAAAAAGCTCCGGCGGAGACGGTATCAAGCTAACCAAATACGAGAAGGATTTGTTTAGTGGCAAGGGCAACGAAACCAGTGAAAGCTTTCTCGGTCTGAATCACTTCTTTTATGGGCATAAGTTGAAGTGGCAAAATGGAATCCAATACACTGAAATGGAGACCACCTCGGCTGGCGACAAGTACGATGGCTGGGGGTTTACCTCCGGAATCCGTATCAGTTGGTAAATGAAGCCTCATTTTATCGAAACATCTAAACCTGGTCTAAAAAATGGAACATATTGACTTTTGGGATTTCTTTGTGGGCTTCCTTTATGTGTTGGGGGGGTTGGGCATCTTCCTCTTCGGCATGAGGGTGATGAGCGAAGGCATCCAAAAAGTAGCGGGAGAGGGCATGCGTAGGATTATGGCGACGATGACCCAGAATCGTTTCTTCGGGCTCATGACGGGGGTGACGGTCACCTGTCTTGTGCAATCTTCATCAGCAACGACCGTGATGGTGGTGAGCTTCGTAAATGCTCAGTTGCTCACTTTGACGGAGTCAATAGGGATTATAATGGGAGCGAATCTTGGCACCACGTTGACGGGCTGGATCATTGCGACCGTGGGCAAATTCAGTCTTTCAAAGATCGCCTTGCCCATAATTGGAGTGGGCCTGCCCATGATTTTCGTGAGTAAGCCGAGGGTAAAAAACTTGGGTGAGGTGCTAGTCGGTTTCGGTTTGCTTTTCTTTGGCCTTAGCGAACTGAAGGATGCTGTTCCCGATGTCAAAACTCTACTCAAGAGTACCGAACCTGCCGATCAACTCCTCGTTCAGGACATACAATCCTTGATCGAGCAATTGAACAGTTTCGGATTCGGATCCGTTTTGATCTTTCTCGGAATAGGGGTCGTCTTGACGCTTCTTGTTCAGTCTTCCTCTGCCGCAATGGGGATCACGATCATCGTGGCCATAAACGGTTGGATCAATTTCGAGATCGCTGCCGCTATTGTGATGGGGGAAAACATAGGAACCACCGTCACTGCGTGGTTGGCCTCTTTGGGAGCCAACTTGAACGCCAGGCGTGCGGCTCGTGCTCACTTTCTCTTCAATGTGGCGGGGGTTTGCTGGATGTTGCTCTTGTTTTACCCGTTCATCGCCATGGTGGACGGGGTCATGCCGGGTTCCATTCACCAAAAAGATGTTACGACTCAAGAGATAGCGGTTTTTCGCAAAGTGCAATCCTTGGAAGCCGAGGGCCTCGGCGACGAAAAAATTAAGAAGGCGATTGTGGATTTGAACACCCCGCTCCACTTATCTTTGTTTCATACCCTCTTTAATCTCTGCAATATCTGTCTCCTGATCGGGTTCTCTCCGCATTTGGGGAGATTGGCCGAGAAATTGGTGAATCCTCGAACGTCGAATGGGAAGGAACCTGTCCCGGGAAGTCTCGCCTCGATTCACTATGAGGGTTCGGGTCTGCTGCCCAAGACAGGCGAGCTGAATCTCGCCTTGGTCGAGGGGGAGGTCAATCGGCTTGCCGCCGTGACACGTTACATGTTCGAAGGGTTCGTCGACATATTCGAACACCCCGAGGAAGACAAGGGTCCGTTGATCAAGGAGCTTATCGAATTGGAGGACAAGTGCGACGAATTAGCTTTTGAAATCACTCAAACCCTCATTCACTGCACCACCGAGAGTCTTGCCGGGGAAAGTGCATTACACGTTACTGCCCTGCTGAGGGTGACTGCTGAACTGGAGGACATCGGTGACTGTTGCCACCGCTTGGTCCAATTGGCCCACCGGAAATACCGTAAGCAGCGCATTCTGCCCGAGGAAACAAAGAAGGAAATAAAGATTTTCTCTGAACAAATTCTCGATTTCATGGAGCTTTATCAGACCCACTTGAAGGACAAGACCATTCTTCCGGATTTGGCGGAGGCAGAGCAAATCGAGCAGCGCATCGACGCTTCCAGAAAGATGCTTCGCAAGAGTGCCGTCAAGCGCATGAAGGAATCGGTGAACGTTAAGGCGGAAATGATCTACGTGGACATCCTCAACGAGATGGAGAGGATCGGCAACGACGCCCTAAACGTCGTTCATGCCCTCAACCACGTGGTCTGACTACTCTTCCGCCGGTTTCCGTTTGGCAAAGCCTTATACGACCGAGGGTATCCACTGCTCGACTCTGTCTCTGATGAGATCGCGGATTTCGCGGGTCCGCTCCAATTTTTTTTCCGCCGCGACTTGCAAGGTGGACGGATCGGGGAATCCCCAATGCAATCGCTTGACTGCCCCCGGGAAGGTCGGGCATCGTTCCGCGGATGCCTCGTCGCAGACGGTTATTACATAGGCGAACTCTTGGGCCCGGGGAATGAAATGTTCGACGGAGTCACAAGTGTTCTTCGAAATATCCAAACCCACTTCTTGCATGGACTCGACGACGATGGGGTTCAACTTGCCTGGCTCGATGCCTGCGCTTTCGGCTTCGAATCCTCCCCTGCCGAATTGATTGAGGAAAGCTTCCGCCATTTGTGAACGAGCACTGTTGTGAATGCATACGAATAAAACCTTTTGCATGCTTATATACAAAAGTCTACTTACCTGAATGGTCAAGCCATGGAGAGTGAGTATTGTAAGCAGCCGGTAATTAATCCGTTTTCCTTAGGGCCATATAAGCGATAAATCGTATGTTTTGTTTCATCCGGCTTGCCACGATGAGCCTGTATCGTTGCGATGTTAGATAAAGTTATGTCCTTTCTGGAAGTTAGTCACTTACGCAAGAGCTTTGTTTCGCCTGACGGCGGGAAGTCTCTCGTAGTGGATGTCGAAAATTTTTCCCTGTCGGCCGGAGACCTCTTCGGCATGCGGGGCGAAAGTGGTTCGGGAAAAACAACGTTTCTTCATCTTTTGGCGGGCATACTTCGACCAGACGAGGGATCCATCATTCTGGACGGGACCGAAGTGTCCAAATTGAACGAGGCCGCTCGCGATCACCTTCGGGCCTCTGCAATCGGTTACGTCTTCCAGTCTTTCAACCTTCTTCAGGGTTTTACCTGTCTCGAAAACATCATGCTCGCCATGTCCTTTGCCGGGAAGGTGAACGAGACTCGAGCCAAGGAGTTGCTTGATAGGGTAGGCCTTTCTCACCGTTTGGCTCATTATCCCCGTCAGCTTTCTATTGGGCAGCAGCAGCGCGTGGCCCTCGCTAGGGCTCTGGCTAATCGTCCCAAACTGGTATTGGCCGACGAGCCAACGGGCAACCTCGATCCCGGCAATGCCTACAAGGCCCTCGCTCTCCTCCGAGAACTTTGCTGCGATGCCGGGTCGGCTCTCCTCCTCGTGAGTCACGATGAGAATGTGATCGGTGGCTTTGACGAAAATCTTGATTGGAGTGACCTCAACCGAGCCTTCGCCGAGGCGATGAACGATTGATCCGATGTTGCGCTCCGGTCCATGGGTAATCCTCTTCCTCGCGACCCGCGGGTTGCGGCAATATGCCTTTTCCACAGCAGTGGCATCGCTTGCGATTGCCTTGGCGGGAGGCCTGTTTCTTGGAACTTGGAAAATCAAGGAGGAAGCCAAAAACGCTTTTTCTCGTTCCTCGGGAGGCTACGATGCCGTCCTCGGAGCAAGAGGTTCCAAGCTGCAACTCGTACTCAACGGCCTTTTTCATCTCGAGGCCTCGCCCGGTAATCTTTCATGGGAACAGTATGAACTCATTCGTGATACTCGAGGCGTAAGCGAAGCCTATCCAATCGCCGTGGGCGACAACTATCATGGCTTTCGTCTTGTCGGAACGCTTGCCGAGATGTTTGAAAAGCACGAATGGCGAAAAGGTCGGAAATACGTTGTACAATCTGGCGGTCGACTTTTCACCGACAATGCGAAAGAGGCTCTTGTTGGAGCCTTTGTCGCTCGTAAGCTTGGCTTGAAGGTGGGCGATAACTTTCATCCCTATCACGGTCTCACCTTCAAGGAAGAGGCGAAGCACAAGGATCTCTATGTCGTTGTCGGCATACTTGAGGCTACGGGTACCCCTAGCGACAAGGTTATATGGATTCCGATCAAGGGTATCCAGCTTATGGATGGGCATAACCCAGAGACCGCTACCGATGTCAGTGCCGTTCTTCTTAACCTCAAGGGTGCTGCCGGCTTCATGCTGGATATGAAGTACAACAAGCAAGGCAATGTAGCCACACTCGCTTGGCCTGTTGCGGGCACCCTTGCTAGTTTCTTCGAGCGACTCGTTTGGTTTCAGCGTGTGCTTGAGATTATAGCCTATCTTGTCGCCTTTGTGGCGGCCTGTGTCATTCTCGCTATTTTGCGAAACGCCATGAACGAGCGCCGGCGAGAGATCGCCATCTTGCGTAGTCTCGGCGCTCGGCGCGCTACGGTCACGGCGGTCGTTCTCGCTCAGGCCGGACTGATTACTCTGCTGGGGATAGTGGGCGCCGCCTTCGCCTATTTGGGTATCGGCTTTCTCGCGGCTTCCGTGGTACGCGAGCAAACGGGTGTGCTTCTTGAGCCTTTCACCTATGATCCGAGCTTCCTTTACGTTCCAATCGGTATGCTTGCCATAGGGTTGTTAAGCGGTTTGTTACCTGCTCTCCAAGCTTACCGGTCCGATGTAGCCAAGAACCTCGTCCAGCAGTCTTGAATAAGTGAACGCCCTTCAAAGCCATATTCTTACTATGCGGCAGATGCTTTGCACCGCCCGATGCTTGCAATAAAACCTCAATTTCGATTAACTCTTTTACTTTGCGCATCATTTTAATTTTTCCGTGAAGACTTACTCTAAAGCATTCCGTTGGATATTGTTTTTGATTTCCGTACTCGCCTTTTTCTTGTGTGCTTGCGGTGTCGAGGACGGATTGATGGATGAAGGCAAGAATGCCTCTCCATCGTCCTCACAGGATTACCTTTCCGAAATTGCCCGACCTTCCTTCCCAAAAGTCAATTTCGGAGTCCTTACTGGTTTTCGGTATAACGTGAATTGGGAAACCGATGGGAGGAGTCCCGACCAAGCCGCCTTTGCGCGTCGCGTACCTTCTTCTGCCCGTAGTCTGCATGGTCGTCAGGTCTCGGTGGATGGCTTTATGATTCCCGTGACTCTTCTAGACAATGATTCCAAGACTACCGAATTTCTTTTGCTCCCGAACACCAAAGCGTGTTGCGAAGGAAAGACTCCCGAGCAAAACGGGTGGATTCTCGTGAAGACTCCTCCTGTTGGCGTAAAGCCCCAAATAGACAAACTCTTGCGTGTCACTGGCGAATTTACTGTCCAAGAAAGATGGAACCCTTCTGATGGTTTTTTTAAGGGTCTTTATCATATGACTTGTGAAATGCTTACTCCCGTTGCCTTATAGTTTTATTCCCAAGTTACACGATGAAGATAACGATATCCTGTCTCGCTGTGCTCGCATTCTCCTTTCTTGCTGGATGCGGAGACGAGGTAGGCAACCATAAAGCCGCATCACCTTCTTCTACCGCGGAGCTTATTCGTGGTGAACCCATAACGGTTGAGGAAAATGAAGTGGATCATTGGGCTGTCATCACTTCCGAGATCGGCGAATTAAATGCAAGTGTTTACCGTTCTTTGACTTTTGGCTTTAATGCTGTGCTCGGAGCCCGGGGATCAAAAATTCAGTTGGTTTTAAATAGTTTTCTTCATGTGGATTCTTCTCCTGGCAATCTTTCTTGGGAGCAGTATGAGACTGTTCGTGATTCCCGTGGTGTCAGCGAAGCTTATCCAATTGCCGTCGGGGACAATTACAGAGGCTATCGACTCGTCGGAAGCTTGTCCGAGATGTTCGAAAAGCACGAGTGGCAAGAAGGGAAAAAGTATGATGTACTATCTGGTGGTCGTCTTTTTGAAGACGATGCTAAAGAGGCTCTTGTCGGAGCCTTTGTCGCGAGTAAGCTTGGCTTGAAGGTGGGCGACAAATTTCATCCTTACCACGGTCTCACTTTTATGGAGGAAGCGAAGCACAAGGATCTCTATGTCGTCGTCGGCATACTCGAGGCTACAGGTACTCCTTCGGACAAGGTGATTTGGATTCCCATCAAGGGCATTCAACTTATGGATGGGCATAACCCAAAGACCGCTACTGACGTCAGCACCGTTCTTCTTAACCTTAAGGGTTCTGCTGGGTTCATGCTGGACATGAAGTACAACAAGCAAGGCAATGTAGCCACACTCGCTTGGCCTGTAGAAAATGTGATGGAAGGATTTTTTCAAAGAGGTTTGCTTGGATACCTGAAACTTGCTCGGCAGTTTGGAGAAGGCAATTTTCTGGCGGATTTGGATCAAGTTTGGCCATCTATTCGCACTCTTGATGAAGCAGACTTGAACGCCTCGATTGTGGAGGGCGAAATTACAAGCGCAGGTGAAAAAGTATCAGTCGTTGAAGGTGAAATTGCGAGTGCCGGAACGCCCGACGACCCTTTTGTTGGCCCCAAGCAAAAGGAAATTGTAGAACTACCTTTCCCTCCTGGCTCGGACGCTAATGCTTCTATTGTTCTGGAACCAGTGGTTTCCAACCTGCCCCCCTTGCCTAAGGGAAGCGGTTACGCTCCTCTAAGTTTTGCAAGTATGTCGAAGTTCGCCTACGAGGTTGACTGGGAAAAGGACGGTATTAAATTTGATCTTTCGGCTTTCGCTCGTCGCGTCCCTATCACTGTCCGTCAAATGGATGGGTTAGCTGCAGCCGTTGAGGGGTTTATGATCCCTACAGTAGTCAACGAAGACAATAAGGTCACCGAGTTCTTGCTGCTCCCTGACCAAATGAGTTGCTGTTTTGGCAAAGCTCCCGAGGCCAACGGTTGGGTTGTGGTGACGGCACCCAAGGGAGTTGAAATCATGATGGACAGGATTATTCGAGTGACCGGCACTATGGCCGTGGAGGAAAAGTGGGACGAGGAGTTTTTTGTAGGTCTTTACCACATGACCTGTGACAAGATTACGGGCCCGGCGCTCTAATTCTTGGCATCACCCACCTGACATCGGGGTGATCAAAATCACCTCCGATTCGTCTTCTAGCGAAAGATCGTCCCTAAGGTCGACTTGAGTGCCATTTACGGCGACGACCAAGGTCGGTACCGGATTTCCGTCGTCATTCACCACGAATTTCGAAAATTCGGGACCATGCTGCAGCGAGAGATTTTTAAGTAGCTCCACAAGCCCAATTCCATCGGCGACCTCGATGTCTTCCTCGGAGGTTCCTGCAGCAGTAGCAAGTTGCGAAGTGTAGCGAAGTGTGATTTTCATGACACGCTTTCGGCGAAACTTCCTTTCTCCATCCTAATGGACCGGGATGCCCGTCCCGCCGCACGTTCGTCGTGCGTGACCATGAGTACAGTGCCTCCCTCTTCGGCGAAAGTGGCAAGGTGATCAAGAATCGAATCGGCATTTTCGGGATCGAGATTGCCGGTCGGTTCGTCGGCCAACAAAAGTTGGGGTTCGAGAAGCAACGCTCTGGCGAGTGCTACTCGCTGCTGTTCGCCCACGCTTAAGGCGGACGGGACATGGTGTCGGCGATCGGTTAGGCCAAGCTTTTCAAGCAAAGCCTTCGCCTTGTCTTCTGCACCGGGAAGGGCTCGAGCGAGGGTGGGGGCGAGTACGTTGTCCAATGCGTCGAGGTAGGGGACGAGATGAAATTGTTGAAAGACGAAGCCGATGTGTTTCGCCCGGATGCTTGCTCTCCTTGCGCTGTCTACTTCGTAGGGCCGAGTTCCCATGATTTCCACTTCCCCTTGATCGGGTCTCAACAATCCTCCCGCGATCAAAAGGATGGTCGATTTCCCGCAACCACTAGGTCCACCCAGAGCTACGAATTCGCCCGACGCGATCTCTAGGCTCATGTCGTTCACTGCCGCTACGGACGAGCCTTTTGGTCCCGCAAACGTCTTGTGCACATTTGTCGCGCTTAGAGTAAAGTCACTCATTGCGAAGAATGGTTCCTGGATCTCGGTTAGCGGCTTGCAGGGCGGGCAACCATGATGCCACGCAGGAGAGGACTGGTACGGATAAAAGGACTAGAGGAATATTTCCCCGAAGAGACCTTAGGTCGAACCCATGAAGCGAACCCTTTAAGGTGTCGCCTAGGAGAAAAGCGAAAAGCAGTGTCAAACCGGCTCCAAACAATCCAACGAGAAACGCTCGCCCCATCAACGCGCCCAAGATGGAAACCGTGGAAACTCCCATGGCTCGGAGGATGCCGATTTCAGCTTGACGATCTCGAGAGTTGGCAAAGGCGAGAAAGGAAACCCAAGCCATAGAACCAAGAATCACGACAGTGAGAAGAGCCGTGTACTTTTGCTTGTCCTCGAATCTTAGCTGGTCGCGGTCAGCTTGGAGTTTGATCGCCTCGGCCTTTTTAGATGCAATGGCGCTTTGACTGTGTTTCTTTGCCTTGTTTCGGGCCTCGGCCCGAGCCAATGCCTTGCTTTCGGTCTCGATGACTTTCGTCCCAGGAAGTATACCCGCAATTTCGCGGCGAATTTCTCCCAGTCGGTCGATCGTGGCACAATTACATTCCAGTGCCTTGATGGCATTGATGCGTCCTTCTTCTTCAAGAAGTTCTTGGCATTCGCCGAGGTGCATCCAAATGGTGATGTCGTCCTTCGTCCCGCGTTCTGCGTGACATTTCCCGACGATGAATTCGCGGCCCATGAATACGGTGGCGTTCCCTTCCTTCAGGTCGAGCGATCGGTGTAGCTCGTGACCGAGTACGATCTGCCCTTTCTGCACGGGGTCAATGAGCGGCTTCTTTGGGTCACGGTGTGCGATTGGAACTTCACCGCGAATGCCGATTAAGATGACGGTACGTTCCCGCTCTGGCCACTTCAGCTTGCGGGTAAGGCTCGGCAGAAGGTGGTTGACGGTCACGATTTTGCTTTCAGCCAACTTGCCGGCATAGGACTCGGGCATTGTCTTGGAGGCGAACCCTTCTGCGTAAACTTCGCTTAGCTCCTGTCCTTCTGGAAAGATGAAGATGTTGAAACCCAATCCCTTCATCGTTTTGCGGACATCGTCTTCGTAAGCTTTCATCTCTTTCTCGAACTTTGCTTCCATGGTGTCGGTGTCGGCATTCATCCTCCTTAGCATTCCCGAAGTTCGCAAGTCGTGCGCGCCAAGTAAAGCAACCACTGCAACAAGTCCTGCGACGCTCGTTGCTATTGTTGCCACGGCGAGTCCGAAGCTTAGCTTGCGGTGCAAAATTTCCCGCCCGATAAGTCGCCGAAGGTTCACTGATCTCGATTTTTGTTCAGTACAAAAGTGCCGACCAGCAAGATGCCCGAGACCAACACCACGGCAACGATGAGGCCGTTCGAAATGGGAGTTTCATCCGTCGCCGCCTCTTGTTCGACTACCTCCGAAGAAGATGCGTTCGCATCGAGTTCACCACTGTTTTCTTCGGCATCATCTTTTGCGGGTTCGTTGGCTGCAATGAGATCTTCGACTCCCGTCAGCGGCGGCAGTTCCTTCTCTGCGATTACGGAACTTCCTTCAAGGGCAGTCCACCAATCGGCTTTAACCAGTATGTCCATGCCCGGATTTTGATTCTTAACTTGGCAAGAGCATGCGCCACAAAGGTACCCGCAGTCGGCCAGTGCGTTTTCTTCGCTTATCCCGGCACCAATAAGTGGGGGAAGGACGCGACCTTTGCCAAATGCCGGGAAAAGCATCGGTTTATTTTCCATTTCTTTATCGAGCAGGTCGTCCTCCAAGCGCAAAAGCATGGACCTCAATATGGCTTCTTGAGGATCCTTGCGAGAGAGGCGCAAGATTGAAAAGGCGATCTTGAGAGGAACGGAGGATTCGAGAATATTTTCTTCGTCTCCGGGACTGAGAAGAAGGTTTGGGTCGTCGAGAGCGCTTTGCTGAATAACGCCTTCAGGAACTGAAATCTCCTTTTCGGCAATCTTGGCGTATTTTTCAAGAGTATCGAAGAGTTTGTCGTCCTCTTTCTGATTTCCGGTTTCGAGGAAAAGCCAGACCGCCGAATCGCCGGCGAGAATTCGCTTTACCAGTTCTCGCCGGGTCGGAGAGTCCAGAATCTGGTTGATATTATTCCTTGTGAAGTTCCCGTTCCAAATGGGATTAGCGTTCTGTTCAAAGGCTTCGAATGGGAAGAAAAGGTGAATGGAGACCGAAGCGTTTTGGTCGCTGTGAAGTTTTTTCCAGCGTGCAAACTGTTTTTCCTCCTTGGCCAGATCGAGGGCTTCGAAACGAAGATTTATCATCGGACCGTTCGGTCCGACTAGGTTTTCCTCCAAATAAGTGACATTGGATTGCTCCTCGCGGGTTAGGTTGCCGTCATGAACAATCACCAATTGGTAATGATCGGGTTGCCATCGCTCCAACGCGTAACGGAATACGGGCACCTGACAAGCTTCCGTGATCACAGCAGCAACTAGGTGAATTAAGCAGACTGTGATTATCCGAGCATTCATGAATTGGAAGTCTCCTAAAGTGTTTCGTTCGGGATTTAGGAGGTCAAGCAGATCTTCCCAAGGACGACTTTTTTCTTAACTGGGCCTTCGACTCATTCAAATTCGATGATGTGAGATTACATTTGGAGTATTGAATCCCGATCAGTAATTAATTCAGTAAAAGCGATTTACTTTGCCGACCTTTTCTTTCTCTTCGTTTTCCCCTTAGTCTTTTTCGAGGATTTTTTCTCGCCCGAAGAAGAGTCTTTGGAAGGTTTTGAAGCAGGCGCCAGACTAACTTTTTTCATATGGTCTGGATTGGTTACTGAACCGCTGCCTGGGGCACCTCGCTTAATCTTATCGACAAATTTCATGCCTTCAACGACCTGCCCCCAAACTGTATATTGTCCATCCAGAAAGTTGGCATTGTCCAAACAGATGAAAAATTGGCTATTTGCGCTGTTTGGGTTACTGGATCTAGCCATCGAGCAGGCGCCTTTGCCATGTTTGCGCTTGTTGAATTCTGCGGGAATGTCGGGTTTGTCGGAACCCCCTGTACCTACGCGTCCTTCGTTGAATTTTTTTATGTTGCCGAACTGTACGTCACCCGTCTGGGCCATAAAACCGTCTATCACCCTATGGAAGGCGACGCCGTCGTACTTTCCCGCTTTTGCGAGTTCTTTTATCCGGGCCACATGTTTGGGTGCGGTATCGGGGTACATCTCGATGACGACTTGTCCGTCATCCAAATCGATGAGCAAGGTGTTTTCGGGATCTATATCGGCCTTGGTTTTGGCTTCGGTCATTGTGATGGGAAGGATAAACGCGGCTATGGCGAGTAGTTTCTTCATTGTAGTTTGGGTTGATGGTGAGCGACGGAGCAAGAAGGGCAGCTCAACCTGGATACCAGATCTTACGGGCATCTTCGGAAGAACGTTGATAGTTCCAAGCTTTGTCTATGAGTAGTTTCAAATCAATTTTTGGCCTCCAGTCGAGAAGGAACTTGGCTTTCGAGTTGTCTAGCCAAGTGCTGTGGTGGGGTGTTGGCACATCCACGGAGGGCAGTCCTCGGCTTTCCTTCAGGTAGTCGGCCACCTCGCGGTAGTCTATGGGCTCATTCATGCAGATATTAAAAAGCTGCTGGCGAGCCTTTGGATTATCGATCGCAAGCATAATCGCGGATGCGAGATCCTCGACGTGAACGAAGTTGCGCTGAACGGGTTCTCCTGTGGGGTCGAGCATAACCGGGATGGTTTGGGCTGCCTCATATCTCGTGGCTTCCTCAATAGAAACGAGATCGCGCCAAACAGGGCCTCCGAAGACATCGCTTCCAAAGGAAAGCGTGTGCTTGAAGTCGTCTTTTTCCATGATCCATGGGGCACGAAGGCAGCAACCATTGAAATCGTACTGGGTGTAGTACTGTTCGAGCATGACTTCCTCCAGTACTTTGGACAGAGCGTAGCATCCGGGGTAGGCTGAATGCTTTTGCGTTTCGGTAACGGGATTGGGATGGGGATAGAAAAAGTGTCCCATGCCTGCATCACCTCCGATCAAAATAAATTGCTTGAAAGATGAGCTCATTCGGCATTCTTCCAGAAGCCAGAACAATCCCTTCACCGTGACGTCCATTACTTCTTCGGGAGTCTCTTTGCAGGTGGCGAGATGCAAGACATGGGTGACTCCATTGATCGCTTCGGCGACCAGATTACGATCGGCAATGCTACCACGGATTACTTCTAGTCGAGATGTCTCTTCCAGAAGTCGGTTATGGCAAAGTGCCCGAACTGTGGCCTTGGAGAATTTTTCATCTTTCAGAAAATGGCCCAGAAAATGTGAACCTACTTTTCCTGTTGCTCCGGTCAGGAGAATTTTCATGGGCGTTTAGGCTAAAAATCTACAATTTCTTTCCCGTTCAAGGAAAGAGAGGGGGAATGTGAGAGGTATGTTCTCCTTACAGCAATTGAGTGAGGGGTTGGCCCTTGTCTGCGAGGGTGAATGGTCGGCGGGTAGGGGAGTAGACAATCTCGTCGAGTGGTAACCCTAGAGCGTAGGCGATGGTGGCGTTGAAATCGGGAATCTCGACACGTTGATCTACGACTTCGCGACCTTCGGGGTCAGTTTTACCCCAGATTTGTCCTCCTTGAATACCTCCGCCCGCGAGCATGGATGAGAATGCTTTCGGATAATGATCACGGCCTTGGTTTACGTTAATGTTTGGCGTACGGCCAAACTCAGTTGCCAGCACCACGAGGGTTTCGTCCAGCATGCCTCGCTTGTCGAGGTCACCCAGTAGTGCGGCAAGCGCTTGGTCGAGGATAGCACAACGCTCGGGCGCTCTATCGAAGTTGAGTTGGTGGGTGTCCCAACCTCCGAGTTGTACCTCCACGAAACGAACGTGCCTTTCCACCAAACGCCGGGCTAGCAGTACGCCTTGACCGAATGTTTCTTCGCCATAAGCCTCTCGCGTCTCCTCAGACTCCTTATCTATATCGAAAGCCTCAAGGTCACCGCTTTTCATGAGGCGCACCGCATCTGCGTACATGTCCGAATAAGCTCTCACCTTCTTCAAATTGTATTTTTCTCGGAAGCCCTTGTCGAACTGATCGGCGAGAGAAAGGCGTTTCTTAAATTCTTCCTCGGTGACGCCGGGATGCATTCTGCTATTGCGGAGTCCTTCGTCGGGTTTGCCAATGGCTAACGGTTGGTGGGAGGATGGAAGAAATCCTGCAAGCGGATGTTGGCTGCCTCCGCTTACGACAACGGCTCCAGGCAAAGTGGGATTTGAACGTTCGTCAAGCCGAGTCATCCAAGCTCCCAAGCTCGGGTGACGAATCGTCGATCTGGGGGCATAACTGGTATGCATGAAATAATTGCCTTGTTGATGCGCCCCCTTTGTCGACGTCATGCCCCGCACTACTGCGATCTTGTCCCCGTGATTAGCGAGAAGTGGAAGGTTCTCGGCAAGTTGTACTCCGTCTGCATTGGTCTTGATGGCGGTTGTAGGCCCCCCTGTTTCCGTGCCGGGTTTTGGGTCGAACGTATCGATGTGAGTCATCCCTCCGGACATGTAGAGATAGATTACGTTGCGTGCCTTTGGAGCGTGGTTTAGGGGGCGATTGAGCCCTAAGCCTGCTGCTGTGGCTTGATTCGGCATTACCCAAGGAAGAATGCTTACGCCGAGAAAAGCTTTTGCGGCTTGTGTGACGAAGCGGCGTCTAGAGAATTCGTCTGCTTGGTTGAGAACGTTTTTCATAATGTTTTCTAGAATGGAGTTCTTGGCAGTATCGGTTTTATTGAATGAATGAAAACTGACTGGTGTTGAGCAAGGTCCAAGCGAGTCCTCGAATTCCTGAATTCATGCCATATAAGCTCTTGCTTTTGGCTTTTTGGGCATAATATTTTAATAGCTTTCTCTTTCTCTCCGGGGAAACATTGGCGGGAATTCGCGAAGAGTAATCAGGGGTTTCATCTTTTGCCCTTCCAATTTCATCGAGACAGGTCTCCAGTTCCTCTTTGGTTGGTTTTCGGTTAAGAATGGAAAGGAATAAAATGTCTACTTTATCCTCTATCGCATCAACTCGAGAAAGATCTTCGGCGAATGGTGCGGCAGGTTGTTTCAAGATGGCTTGATAAATGGAGCCATTCAGCAAGCTGAGAGCTTGGGGCACGGAAGCTTCGCGACTTGCGTTTTCTATGACTTCTCTGTCTGACTGGCCAAATTCTCTTAGGAAGTGACCGTTGGGTGCGGGTGATGGCATGTATGAAGCTCTGACTAACTGTCTCGAAAAGCCTTTCCATCGATCTGGCGACGAGTCGCTTGAATTTTTACTGCTTGGCGCTCTGCCGTAAAGGGCTCTGCCATCGAAACCTTTTCCCATTATGAGAGAGGCATAGGATGCTCTTTGCTTATTTCGAAGCTGCCCGTACTCACGGCGCAAGCGAGACACAGTTTCAAGTTCGTTATTCTCCTGAGCCTCTCGCAATTTTTTTTGAATGCCTAGCATTTCATCGTTTGAGCTTTTGCTCATGCGCGCACCTTTTTTGGCGACGGAAAGCATTTCTTTTCCTTTTAAATCGTAAACTTTTTCCTCATAGGCGGAGAGTTGCTCTTCTCGTGATTGATGACGACTCAAGTCAGACTTCCTTTCATCAACATAGGGAATCGACAAGGTTACAAAAGAGTCCCACAGTTGCTCCGCGCTCATCCGTTGGAGGATGGGACCAGGAAAGTGATAGGGTTTGCCGGATACGATTTCTTCCGTGGAAGTCTCGCGGTGAAAGGCTTTTACATTGTAGAGAATTCGAAGGAACTGCTTGATGTCGTAGTTGAGACCGACCATCAGTTTTTCCAAGTGCGCCATTAGTTCGGGATTGGAGGGGGTGGTGTCGTCTCTAATATCATCCACCGGTTCGATTACCCCGATCCCAAAGACGCGTTTCCAAAGGCGGTTTGCAATGACTTTTGAGAAGCGTGGGTTTTCTGACGAAGTCATCCACTGAGCATAGCCTTCCACTGGATCCGTTTCCTGATCTAGCTTATCATTTTTTCCGAAAATCGGAGCTGCAGAAATTGAAGCTTTTGGCTTGGCGTCTTCATACTGGTAATCGTGGGGGAGTTGCAACTTTCGCGGATTGTGGGAGGCGCCGTATCGGAGTGGGCGCATAATTTCGCTGGCCGCTCGTCGCAAGAGTTGGCCTTCCTTTGACTTGTACGCCTGTTTTCTTTTTTCTGCATCGCTTCCCTTGAATTGGCTGAAAAAAGCGTTCTGCATCTCCTTTTGTTTCTCCCCACCCATACGCGCCTGAACACCGTATGTGTAGGCTGCCATTTGGTAATACTCCATCTGCGTCCACTTGTCGAATGGGTGGTTGTGGCACTGAGCACAAACCATTTGAGTCCCGAGAAAGACTTGGGTAGTGTTGGACATATTGTCCAAGGGCATCCCTGCGTCTCGCATGTAGTAGCCCACGGCACCATTGTTCCAGGGATAACCTTTAGCCGTGATGAGCTTTCGCGCTACTTCGTCGAAAGGCATGTTTTGCCTGATGGCATTCATCATCCAAATGGCATAACTTACTCCACCGCCCACGTTGTTGGCTCCACCGCTTCTTGACGGGGATTGAATGCGAAG
>CALBIN010000160.1 GCA_937893275.1 uncultured Opitutia bacterium
GCTTGCCATCGGGACCCGTCAGTGGGGCGATCCTTTTCTTGGTCTTGGCGTCGAAAACGTCGGGGGGTGTGGCAGTAGGCATAGGCCCCGTCTAGGCTAAAGGTGACCCAACCATGTCCTCCCGTGCTGAGGTCGACGTGCCCCTTGGGAGCAGGAAGTGATTTGGTGAGGTCGAAGATGAAGAGTTTCTTACCCCTTTGGTCGCTGATCCAAAGCTCGGTTTCATCCGGATTCATACCCGCCCCATGGGTGCGGTGCTTGACCTTCTTGCCTGATTTGGGATCAGTCGCGAAGATACGGTCGATGACCTTGCCTGTCTCTAGGTTCACGACGTCGAACCCAGCATGTTTCCCAAGGCAAACGTAAGCCCGGGTATTGGCGCTGTTAACGGTAAACGGGAAGACCCCTGATTCACCCACCGGCGAAATCGTCTGGAGCGGCTTACCGTCGCTAGCCCGGAATTGGGTCAGGGTGACCTCGGTTCCTAGGTAAACGTATTTTCCATCAAGACTGGCTATGCTGTTGTGAGCCCGTTTGTTGACCGCTATCTGGTCAATCTTTTTGCCGTTGGTGGCATCGACCACGATGAATCCGTCTTTCTCGGAGCGCCACCACCAACCGGTCGGGGCATAGATGCGTTTGCCGTCCGGAGTGATGCAAGAACGGTCGCAACCTTGCTTGAACTTGGACTGCCACTTCACCTTGTCGGTGGCTGGATCAAAGCAACCCAAAGTACCTCCCGTGGTGGAGAAATAGAGGCATCCCGTGGCGGTGCACCCGGTGAAACCGCGCATGCCCTCGCTGAAGACCGGGATATCAATCCGGCGAACGAACTGGTGTCCATCGTCGATGGAGAAGACGAGGATGCCAGGATCAGAGGATCCGGCCCGCTGGGCTCCATCAGGGGTGCTCATGTAGAGAAAACGGCCATCGGAAATGGATTTTTCCGCGTGAAGAACGCTACCGAAAACGAGCAAGAGAACATGGGAGAAAAAAGGGAAAAGGATACGTCGTTTCATGGGTAAAACCTCGGAGTAAAGTGAGATACTGGTTTTCTTCAAATCCCTATTGTGTGCGGAGGGGGCCAAGATGCTGCAACTCAATCCTACCTACCGAGGGCTTCCATTATTTTCTCGGTGACGGCTTGACCAAGTTCCTTGGAACCCTCGGTCTTGAAATGGACGTTGCCGGGCGCAGTGAAAAGTTCCGCAGGAAAAGAATCGGTCAAGGCATTCAAGTCGTTGATCTCTATGCCATGCTTCTTCATCACGCGCGCGGCAGCCTCGTTGTACTTGTCGTCGTCGCCCACCTTGCGACCCGCCTCATTTTTTGGCACCGTGGTGATATTAGCCCAGACCAACTTGGCCTTGGTCTTTTTCAGGCGGGCGGCCAACTGATTCAAGTTCTTCTCGTATTGCTCCAGAGAGGTCGTAAGCGTTCCGCGCCTCTTGTCCCGGCGCCCCTGTTCCTTCGACTTCGGATGACGGTAACAGAGATCCCATAACCCCCAGTTGAAATGGATGACGTCCCATTTGGTTTCACCGATCCAACGGTCCAGCATTTTCAACCCCGTGCCGGTGTGCTGGGCGTTGCCTCTGTGGTGCTTGACCTCGACTTTGCCTTTTAAAGCGGTCACGACGTGTGGAGTATATCCAAGCGAAATAGAATCCCCGATAAGGAGCGCCTTGGGCAATTCCTTGGCTCCCAAGGACGCAGTCAAGGCAAGAAGCATGAGGGTACATACCCTTCGATTTTTCATCAGGCAGGTTAGGATAAGAAGCCTACTTCTTGAACCAGGGAGAACGTGCGTTTTTCGTAATTTCGGAATCGAGTTCCTTCATGCGGGCTTGAAGTTCCTTTACCGCTGCGGGCTTGGTCTCGGCAAGGTTGTTCTTCTCCCCCATGTCCTTAGCGAGATCGAAAAGGTGGAACTGGGCCTTGGCCGCGTTGTTGCGACGCGGTTTTTTGACGAGCAACTTCCAATTGCCGCTGCGAATTCCCTCGAGGTCACCACGTGAAGTATAATGGAGGAACTCCTTGCGGGGTGATTTCTTCGCGGTTCCCTTCCAGAGCCCGGAAGCATCCAGTCCGTCGATCTTGTTCTTGGCCGGAAGCGGTTTGCCGGTAAGGGCCGCAATGGTCGGCAGAACATCGATGGTGCCGGTGAGTTCGTGGCATACCGTACCTGCTGGAATTCCCGGACCACGCATCACACAGGGTACGCGCTGGCCGCCTTCGAAGGTAGTTCCCTTGCCCTCGCGAAGGGGTCCTGCGGAACCTCCGTGGTGACGAAACTGCAACCAGGGGCCATTGTCCGTAGTGTAGATAACGTAGGTGTTGTCGACCAACTTGAGGTCGTCCAGCGTCTTGAGCAGGCGGCCGACCTCGGAATCAATGTGCTCGATGGTATTGATATAGGCGTTCTTGGGATCAGGGTCGCGGATTTCATCTGGAACATAGAGAGGAATGTGCGGCATTGAATGCGGTACGTAGACGAAGAACGGCTTGTCTTTGTTGGCCTTTATGAAGTCGATCGACTTCTGGGTGCATCGCCGCGTGATGGTGCGCTGATCCACCGGCACCTCGATGATTTTCTCGTCCTCGAACAAGGGAGTCTTCCACTTGGTAAGAGTGGATTCGGGGTCGTCCCAAAGGATATCCATGCCGGCCCAACCGCCTTTCGGTTTCCCCTTGTTGTCGGGGTGGTTCATGTCGTTGGAATACGGAATACCAAAGTAAGTATCGAACCCGTTGGAAGTAGGCAGGACTTGCTTATGGTGACCGAGGTGCCACTTGCCGAAACAAGCGGTGGCATAGCCCTGGCCTTTCAGATGATCGGCAATGGTGTGTTCCTTGGGGTTGAGGCCCTTGGTCGAGGAGGGAAACAGGACGTGCTGGTGCATGCCGACGCGCTTGGGGTAGCACCCTGTGAGCAAGGCGGCCCGGGACGGTGTGCAGACCGGCGAGGCCACCATGAAGCTCGTGAACTTGCGGCCTTCCTTGGCAATGCGGTCGATGTTCGGCGTATCGATTGTCTTAGAACCGAAGCAGCTTAAGTCGCCATAGCCTTGGTCATCGGCAAAGATGATGATGAAATTGGGTCTGGCCGCGCGAAGCGCTCCCGAGGCAAAAAGGAAAACGGTCAAAGCCAGAAAAGAAAGAAGGTTCTTGTGTTTCATGAGGATGGTTTCGTGGTGTTTGAGTTGGTTTCGGATAAAGGTTACAGGGATCATTCGTCATGGACTTTTTCTCCGTTGACCCAGACGTCGATTTCATCGGAGGCACTGACTTCAATCTTGATGACCGATTTCTTTTTCTCAATGGGTATTTGCTTCCCGTCTACGGTGACAACCCAATTTCGGCATCCGACTTTACGGCCGTTGTAATCATTTTCGAACCAATCCGAATCCATTTCAATCGTATGGGTACCGCTGCTGGGCATTCCACAACCAAGGACAAAAAGAAAGAGAAAGAAAGGAAGAGGGAATAATTTTTTCAAAGGAGATGCCTGAGGGTAAGGTTGTGTATGCGTTCTTGAATGAAGGTTCAATTAGTTAGCCGTCACGGTGACGGAGGTTGCGTTGTAAGCGATGGAGTAGCTTTGTCCCGCATGGGCAATCTTGTCATTGTCGAAACGCCCGGAGATTGATTCTGCCTTCAGGACGGTGAGACTTTCGCCACTCTTTGCCTTGCCCACCTCAGCCAAGCTCAGTGTACCCGAGAGCTGGGCGGAGCCATCCACAACCAAGGGCTTGCCCAAGCTCAGAGACAAGGTGCCCTTTGTGTAAAGGGCGGCGTTCACGATCCCGTGCCCGATCAAGGCGCCTCCGGCTTGGATATCCAGCCAGCGCAAAGAGCTGACCGAACCGCCTTGGAGAATCAAGCGCCCCTTGTTGCCGACCCGGAGTTCATTGCGAGCACTGACCTCCACTCTGGGCTTCACCGTGAGGCTGCCGTTGAGAGCAAGTCCTAGAAATTCCGAGTCCTTGTTCGCC
>CALBIN010000161.1 GCA_937893275.1 uncultured Opitutia bacterium
CCTGCTCATAATACTTGCAGGTTCAAGACAACTTGAGATTATCCATAAATCTACTAACATGTTGTCTAGCAATGAATTGAATCACCTGTTTTGTTCAACAAATAAATCAATAGCCCCCATGGCATCCTTCAACTGCTGGTAGCTGACCACGGTCACCCTTGGATTGCCCGAGAGCATGGCGGAGAGGCGGTAGTCGCGATTACCTGCGTCGAAGAGGCAAAGGACTGGCTTGCCCAGTTTTTCCACGATCCCCAATTCGTAGCCAACGCCGAGGGAGGGTGTGGTGACTTCCGCGACCACGGCATCGCATTCTTCCAGCCACGAGATATCCCGGGCATGGATTTCCTTGTCCGTGAGATCTTGTTCGCCTCCGTCGCTGAGGGCCTTGCTGCCGACATGCTCAGTCAGCACCTCTCCGTGAGTTTGCAGATGGGCGATCATAGCGTGGTAGTTCGAGACGTCCTGACGCCCGCCGCGGATAGCCCCCGCAAAGTAAAGCTTCATGGTGCGATTACTTCGAATGCAGCTTGTTCCAAGCCCCGATGGATCTCTTGAGGTTTTCACGCGAATCTCCACGGATTGCGTAGCACTGGAAGCCGACGTTGCCTTTGAAACCGAGTTCGCGCAGCATTTGGAAAAGGGCTTTCTGGTCGTAGCTGCCGCGATCCAGGGTCTGGATAAGTTGACCCCAGCTGTTGCCCCCTTTTTCGGCCCCGCAGGTGCTGACCTGCCAAAGAAGAGGCTTGCCCTCGGTGAGGGCTGCCTTGAGGTCGGTCTTTGGCTCGACCTTGAGGTAATGGCAGAGGTTGAACATGACCCCGACGTTGTCTCGCTTGCATTTGCGTGCCACCCGCACGGCGTCACCGAGGGTGTCGACGTAAAAGCCGGCATGCGGATAGAGTACGATGCGGATGCCGGAGTCTTTGGCCTGGTCGGCGATTTCCCTCACGAAGGCGACGGCCTGCTCGTCGGTGTTGGCTTTTTTGCTCCCCTGGACGAACAACTCTAGAATGGTATCTCGTCCCTTAAGCTCTTTGATGGCTTGGCTGATTTCCTTCCCGTAGCTGTGTCCCTTGGAGCCAAGGCGGCCGCCGACGTAGAAGCTGAAGAGTTTCAGTCCGGCCTCGTCGTAGAGCTTGAGGCGCTGGGGGAGGGGAAGGTCGCTCTGGGCAAGCTTGGCCGACCCGATTCCGTCGTAGCCCAGTTCCTTCAGGACCTTCACGCGCTCCGCAGTGGTCTTGAAGTGGACTCCGTTCTGGAAGGCGTAGACGGGCCAGGTATCCGTCTTGGCGGCAAGATGAGTAACAACGGCAAGCAGTAGGAAGAGGCAGGCAATGGTTTTCGAGCGTTTGGTTCTCATTTTTCGGGTATGCGGTTCAGGGTGTAGTAGGAATCAGGATGAACCAAAAGTTCCCCGTTAGTCGATCGGATTCCATTGGCTCTAGCCTCGAAAACGTAGAGTTCCCGCAAGTCGCTGACCTTAAGGGTCAACCTGCGACCATCTGTTGACAAAGATAGTGGTTGAACTGCATGATGGCGTTGGTCGATTTCCTTGCTCCCGTATCTTGATTGGTAAAGGTGGGTGTAACTGGTCACACTGAAACTGTTTTCATCCATGGCTGAATTGCGCGCGACCGGTTTGGTAAAAACAAATTCGAATCCATTCGGACGCGACCGCATTTCCTGAATCTCAAAGGGTATCTTTCCATTCCAGCGGAGCCTTTGCAGGCCGTAGGAAGCCGTGCCCAGGCTGCTCCATCCCCGGTTTGACATGCCGACAAACATCGATCCGTCCTTTCCGAATACCATGCGGAGAACGGCCGACGGAAGACTCTCCATGAACCGAAAGCACGCACCCTGATATTCGCCCCCTACCTTTTCCAAAAACACGCGGCAAATCGAGGCCTGGGTGAACTCTCCCACGAAGAGTTGACCGGCAAAGGGACCGAATTTTCCTCCCGTGTCATCCAGCGTGACCCCGGTCAGACCGCGGGCCGTTTTTTCATAGGGGAACCAGACTGCGGGCGGCGTAAGTCCAGGCATTTTCCTGACAGCCTCTGGATAGGGGATTCCATCCAGTTTCGACTTCTCTGGGTTGAAAAGGAGCTTGGGGGCAAGTTTGCGACCTGTTCCTGCAAGGCTTTCACGATGGCCGAAGAAGGACCCTTTCTTTAGATGGTAGAGGGGGCTCATGCCAAACCAGTTTCCTTGGTGGTCCACGCAAAAGACTTCCCCGTCGAGGTTGGTCGCCAATCCAGCCGGGGAGCGCATTCCGGCGCACATGGGCTTGAACTTGCCTTCTTCAATGAATCCGCCCCAGCCGCGCCAGTCGGCCCAAGGGGAGGAATCCTTTCCCATTCCTATGTTGAGGGTCACCCACATGCGTCCCTTGCCGTCCATCGCGGGCCCGAAGGCATACTCATGGTAATTCCCCGAAAGGTCCCATCCGCTTCCGAAGGACCTGTAGGAATCGGCTGTTCCGTCTCCGTTGCGATCCCGAACCCTCGTTACTTCCGCACGCTGGGTGACGTACAAGTCACCTTCGATTTGGATCATGCCAAGGGGTTCGTGCAATCCTCTTGCGTATAGATGGAAGGCGGGTTTGTCGTTTCCGTAGGCACCCTTGACGAGGTAGATTTCCCCCTTGCGCAC
>CALBIN010000162.1 GCA_937893275.1 uncultured Opitutia bacterium
CGCTTCCGCCCGCAAGTTCCTTATGGCTTTGCGGGCCTCTCTGAATTTGTCCGTTCGTAGTGAGACGAAGGTTCTTTTGGGTTTGGTGATCCGGGCATAATAGATGCCGTTGGAATACCTGTATAGGCCTTCGATGCCTTTTGTCTTTGTCCAGTGCGCCATTTCGTTCCTCTCGTTGTGAGAGTGGCACTTCTTGCGACTGACTTGGTGTATGAATCCGTGTATGAAACAACTGAAATTACCGAAGAAAAAACGAAGGAATCCCAGTGTTTATATGGGATTCGTAGTTATTTGAGATTCCATTCGTAATGCGTAGGTCGTCGGTTCGAATCCGATTCTCGGCTCCATTCTTTCTTCACGAAACAGGTAAGTTTGGATCACCTTTTCTTTAAGGCTAGCAGCAACCAGTCGATGGGCTACAACAAGATGCTTCAGTTTCAACTTCTTCAAAGTCCTCTAGTTCGGCAGGTATTCCGCACTTATCTTTTGCCAGGCAATCGGTTTGGGTTTGGGTTAATAAGAAATTGGTTCCGTCAAACTCCAGTCCGTACTTGCCTATGGTTTCCGATTGGTACTCAACTTCCACTTCAAGTTCAGCGATATCCAGAGCCTTTTCGGCAATTTCTATAATATCGATTAATTTTTGCGGTTCTAATCTGTGGTCGAAGTCGTCGGCGTTCCAAAGTTGGAAGTTCGCCACTTCTGCTTTTCTGATGGTTCCTCCGCAGTCTATGAAGTTTTTGCTAATTAAACCTGCTTCAGTGATATGGAAATGAGGAGGAACCAGACCACCGTTCGGAAGAACAAATGTAATTTTTTCCAATTGTTTTAATTTGTTTTTGACTTCTAATATTTTCATTCTGAAATTATTTTGGTTTTAAGTATGTTTTGATTGTGAATTACGCCTGTTTTTTCAAATCTAAAATGGATGTCATAGGTTTCTTTGGGTACCTGAAAATGAAATAAGTGACAGCTCATCTATTTGGCTATGAGGAGGGGGCTCAGTAACTTTGTCCAGCGGGCGTAGCCTTCTCCGTTCATGTGGAGTTCGTCCTTTAGCCAGATGTGTGGAAGAGGTTGCCCGTCCTTGCCTAGCATGACTTCGGATACATCTACGAAGTTCAGTCTTTTGTCTTTGGCTGAGTAGTCTGCGATGAGGCGGTTGCAGGTTTGGTAGATTTCCCATTTGCTCATGCGTTTTGGAGAAGGTTTGGCGGCTAGATAATGGATCTTGGTTTTGGAATCGAGGGCATGGACTCGCCTTACGAATTCAAGAAAGTCGGCGAAGACTTGCTTGGGTGGTTTTCCTGTCCAAAGGTCGTTTTCGCCGCAATATAGCACTATGGTCTTTGGCTTGTGACGGGCGACGACGTCGTCGAAGTAGTGTAGGACGTCGGAAATATGGGAGCCTCCGAACCCGCGGTTGAGAACTTTGCAGTCGGGGAAGTCCGTAGTCAGGCTTTTCCACATGCGTATGCTGGAGCTACCGGTGAATAGAGTGAGATCGGCGACGGGTTTGCGGCCGGCGTCTTCCTTTTCGAAGGTGGCTATTGCATTCGAGAATCGCGCGGGGTCGGGGTCGGCCTTTGCAGTAAGCGAATTGGCCCATAAGATGACTGTGGCGAATAGCGTAATAAGTTTTATCATGAAGAATGTTATTGCGGATTAGCTAGATATTGAGAAAATTATTTCGTATCACTATTTAAATTCGGATTTCTTATGGATTTCCGGCTCCTCCGTAAATCACCAAGCACGGGCTCCCATGAAATTTTTTTTTCTGACTATCGCATTAGGCGCAATCATTGCCTCTCAAATGGCACGAGCCGAAGACGAGCCTAGACGTGAACGAGAGGCGAATGCCGATCGAGAAGTTCGCCGAGAGGATTCCCGCCCCGGAGAAAAGGAGCGTGATCGTGCTCCTGACGAACGTCGTGTTCGCGGTGATCGCGAGGGTGATCGACGTCCCCATCGGGAAACTCCACCGGGTGTTCGTTTTCGCGGAGAGGGTGATCGTCCTCCTCCGGCTCCCAATCGCCGAGAGGGAGATCGTGAACCTGGAGTTCGGCCTCCTCCCAGAGAAGGTGAGCGCGGTCGTCCTCCTTTCGTTCACCGAGGTGGCGAGGGTGATCGTCCAGTTCAGGGTCGTCCGACTTTCCCTCACGAAACTGATGGTCGTGGTCAACCCCAACGTTTTCTTCCTCAACAAGTTCGCGAAGGGAGGTCTCCCTCACCTGAGCGAATACGGCAGGAACAGCAGCGTGGCGACCAGATGGTCGGTGCGCTCCGCGAGGAACTTCGCCGCTCGCAGCAGCTTAATGCCGAACTCCGAAACCGCATGCAGTTGCTCGAGCAACGTCTTAAGAGGTTGGAGTCTCGCTGATCTTTCTTCTGAATTATTTGGGGAAAGTTCTAGGGCAATTGCGAACAACGGGTTGTGTTGTCAGGCGGTCCTGATAAAAGACTGACTTTTGCTTATAAGATCTTTTGACGAAAATGTCTCATGTTGTTTTGGTTTTGTTGCCGCTCCTGTTAGCCGGTTGTGGGGGTGATGGGGGAGCCACGACCGATGTCGGACCTAGTACCTTCGAGCAAATCGAAACTTTGGATAGACTTAAAAAGGAGCTCGCAATTCTGAAGTGGGAAAACAGTCGGCTAGCCTTGAAGGTGATAAAGGTGGATGGCAGCCAACTTGTGCGGGATAAAAATACGGGACTTTGGCATCACGACGTGAACCGGGTGCCTTTTACTGGCCGAGCCATCGAAACTTATGCCAACGGGGGGGCCAAGGGAGAAGCCAGTTTTTTGAACGGAGGGCAAGACGGCATGTCGCGTTTTTGGTATGAGAGTGGTGCCCGCAAGGAGGAATCCCAGTGGTTCGACAATCGTCGGCATGGCTTTTCCCGCCGATGGGATGAAGCGGGTAAGCTTATCGAGTCGAAGGAATTTAAAAACGGCGAATTGATCGAAGTGATTATGGAGAGGCGTTAGGTCGAATTCCTTTTGGCACCGGGAGTTCTCCTGCCATGGATTGCCCGTGTGCCGCCTTCTTTAAGAAGAAAAACTTCAATATGTGCCGACTTGCACTTCCGCTTCACCCAACCATTTTGGTTTTTCAAAAAAGAGGGGACCTCGCGGGGTAGAAAGTATTTCTCGCACAAGAATCTGGTAACTTCTCTTTGGTTGACCAAAGTCGAAGGTGAGGAGTAAGTCGATCCGTTGGTTTGGTTTGTCGAGGTTATTGGCATCCGTTACGCGTATGGATCCTCCGACGCCTTTTCGATCGGGGCAGAAGTAGTAAAGATTGGAAGGGAAGTATTTTTTGTGAATGTCCGATACGAACTTGTCGACTGTATAGCCTGAATTTGCCCATTTCTCGAGATCTGCCGAGTTTGGCTTTTTGCCTATAAGCTCTTCGTGAATCTTGGTCGAGTTCTCTTTGTTGAGACTCGATCCTTTCAGCACTCCGTCGGGCAATCTTCTTTTCTCGAACTCGATTAGAATGTCTCCAACTCCCTTCCCATTGCGTTGTATACCGCGGTCGAAACGTTTTTGGGAGTCTTCCGGTCGCGAACCGATCATAAAGCCATATCCGTACGTACTTGGGTCCATTCTCAGTCGGTAAGTGAGACCACGATCGAAATAAAGTGTACCTAAATCCGACTCGGCTTCGTTTGTTCCATTAATATCGGTCGACATGTCCTTTGGGGTATAAGTATCGCGTTTGACCTCAAAGTGCCCTTGTTCCAGTTTTACCGGCAGTAGCACCTCTATTCCAGTTAGTGCTGTTGTCTGCCATTGAATGCCGTCTGCTTCAGCAGCGGATAGGATGGGTCTAAAGGCTTGGGCGCCGATTTGGCTTTTGGGGTGTTTGGCAATGTGCCTCCAATGCTTGCGCCAATTCTTGGCAAAGGCGATGGACCAATCCTCCTTGCTCCCTTCTCGCAATTGGGCAATTAGGGCATCGTTCTTAATTCCCCTAAGGAAGTTGC
>CALBIN010000163.1 GCA_937893275.1 uncultured Opitutia bacterium
GATCGGGGTCCGAGTGATTGTGGTCGACGAAGGTTTCATTCCCGTCGGGATAGTTATGTTGGTCGTCCACAAAAGTCGAATTGCCGTCGGGAACGCTGGTGTTGGCATCCGCAAAGGTATCGTTGTTATCGCCTCCGGACCAGGTCGAGTTGTAGTCGACGAAACTGTCGTTGTGATCGGGGTCCGAGTGATTGTGGTCGACGAAGGTTTCATTCCCGTCGGGATAGTTTTCACTTTCTTCGATTAAATCTACCACGGTGATCGCGAGGTTCTTGGTCGCGTTGAACTCGCCGTCTGTGACTTGCACGGTCAACTCGTATACGTTGTTCGAGTCGTCATCGTTCGGGTTCTCGAAATCGGGCGGCACGAGAAAAGTAAGTTCGCCCGAGGTCGCGTTCAGGTCGAAGCGATTCTGGTCGTCGCCGTAGGCTATCGAATAGACGAGGGCATCGCCGTCGGGATCCGTGCCGTTCACCTCAATGGCAAAGGTTGTGTTCTCGGGTACCACTGCGGTTGCGGGCGAGGTGATGACAGGCGGATCGTTCTCGTGGACGTCGATCACGGTGATCGCGAGGTTCTTTGTGGCGTTGAACTCGCCGTCTGTGACTTGCACGGTCAACTCATAGACGTTGTTCGAGTCGTCATCGAGCGGATTCTCGAAGTCGGGCGGGGCGAGGAATGTGAGTGCTCCCGAGGTGGCGTTCATGTCGAAGCGGTTCTGGTCGTCGCCATAGGCTATCGAGTAGACGAGGGTATCGCCGTCGGGGTCCGTCCCGTTCAGGTCCATCGCGAGGACTGTGTTCTCAGGAACTGAGGCGGTTGCGGGCGAAGCAATTGCGGGCGGGTCGTTCTCATGGACATCGACCACGGTGATCGCAAGGTTCTTGGTGGCGTTGAACTCTCCGTCGGTCACTTGTACGGTCAACTCGTAGACGTTGTTCGAGTCCGCGTCGGTCGGGTTCTCGAAGTCGGGTGGGGCGATAAAGACCAGTGTTCCCGAGGTTGCGTTCAGGTCGAAAAGGTTTTGGTCGTCGCCGTAGGCTATCGAATAGACGAGGGCATCGCCGTCCGGATCCGTGCCGTTCACATCCATCGCGAAGATTGAGTTCTCGGGAACCACTGCGGTTGCTGGCGAAGTGATTGCCGGGGCATCGTTCTCATGGACGTCGATCACGGTGATGGCGAGGTTCTTTGTGGCGTTGAACTCGCCGTCTGTGACTTGCACGGTCAACTCGTATACGTTGTTCGCGCCAGCATCGGTCGGGTTTTCGAAGTCGGGTGGGGCGATAAAGACCAGTGTTCCCGAGGTTGCGTTCAGGTCGAAAAGGTTTTGGTCGTCCCCATAGGCTATCGAATAGACGAGGAAGTCGCCGTCGGGGTCCGTCCCGTTCAGGTCCATCGCGAGGATTGTGTTCTCGGGAACTGAGGCGGTTGCGGGGGAAGCTATCGCAGGCGGGTCGTTCTCATGGACGTCGGTTACATGGACGATCACGTTGACGGTGGCGTTCGCTTCTTCGGAGGAAGCCATAATGGTGAGGGAGAAGGTGTTGTTGCCCGCAGCGGAGGCGTTGGCCTCGAAGTCGGGGAGGGTGACGAAATGGAATACGCCGGAGGTCGCGTTGAGGTCGAACTTGCCCGCGTCGGGCCCGGACTTGGAGTAAACCAAGGTTGCGTTCGCATCGGGATCGGTTGCGGTTACGACGAAGATTGCCGAAGCGTTGTTCTCGGCCGTGGTGAAGTTGGCGTCCGCCACCGCGAAGGCGGGACCCGGAACGAACGCCGACCAGTCGTAAGGCCAATTGGCATTCTGGGAAAAGGACGAGTGGATCAGGCCTTTGTTGACGTTGGAGAGGACAGGCGTCCCGTCGAACATGTTTGCCATGTTGGTCACGGCGGTGGTGTTCCAGTCGCCTACTTCCTGGTTGAACTCGGCGGCACCATAGTACATGTGGCTCAAGTTTGTGACAGCGGAGATGTCCCAGTTGCCGGTGCCCTGATTGAACTTCGAGGCTCCTCTGAACATGTTAGCTAGATCAGTGACGTTGCTAATTCTCCAGTCGCCAATGTCTTGGTTGAACGAAGCGGCTTCAAAGAACATTCCGTGCATGCTCGTGACAGCGACCGTGCTCCAGTTTTCGACATCTTGGTTAAAGCTTGCGGCTCTTTTGAATGTTTCACGCATGCTCGTGACATTGCTCACATTCCAGTCGCCGATATCTTGATTGAACGCCGTGGCGTCAATGAACATGCCAGCGATATTGGTTACGGCAGAGGTGTCCCAGTCGCCGACATTCTGATTGAATACCGAGGCGCCGTGGAACATTTTCCACATGCTGGTGATGTTGCTCACGTCCCAGTCACCGATGTCCTCGTTGAAAGTGGCTCGGTCCTTGAATGCTTCTGCCATGTTGGTCACGCCAGAGACGTTCCAGTCCTTGATGTGTCCGTAGGTTGCGGTGGCGTTGGCCTCATTGGAAAACCACAGGTTCACCGCGGCATCGAAATTAGCGTCGGTGACGGCGACGGGTTCGGGCGGCGCCATCGCGTACAGCTCCGCCACTTCGTCCCCGGATAGGGAGCGATTCCAGATGCGGAGGTCGTCGATCAGGCCGTCGAAGAAGGTGTCCTCCCCGTTGCGACTGCCGACGTGCATGACGTTGGCCGCGTCGCTGAGGAATGCTCCCGAGGCGTTTCCGCGGCTAGTCGTCACGTCCTGAGCGTCCAAATAGAGCGTGGATTCTGAGCCTTCCGAGCCGCCATCCCAAGTAAGGGTGAGCAATCGCCACTCGTTTGCGGCGAAGGTGTTGGCTTGCGCGCTCAGGTGGTTCGATCCGGCATAATCCCGGAACCAACCGAACTGATTTTGCTCGATGCCGAAACGCCAATAGCCCGTGGAGGTGGAACGCTTGGAGATGACGTAACCATAGCCCCTGCGCTTGACCCAAGCGCTGATGGTGAGGGGACGAACGTCGTCCGGGATCGGGCCCTGCCCTAGGCGGACGGAATCGTTCACGCCGTCGAAGTTCAGGGCTCCCCCCAATCGGCCCGCGACCCAGATTGTGGAGTTCGCGTCGTATCCGAGGAGAGTACCGTTCAAATCGTTGCCGGAAGCGTCGGAGGCGTTGCCGTCGAAGGGATAGTAGGCGACGAGCTTGTAGTTCAGGCCGGGGAAGTCGGGGGTGCTTTCGTTGTCGTCTCCGTTGGAACCGGCGGAGTACTCCTCCCAGTCGCCGAAACCGTCGCCGTCGTTGTCGCCGTGCCCCGCGATGTTGACGTCCACGTTGGTCAGATTGCCGTCGACTTGCAGGAGGTTGAAGGAGTTCGTGGTTCCGTTCCAGTCGCCGTGGTGGGCGTAGGGTTCGCCGACCTGCCACTGTGCGTCGAGGTTGCCGTTGCCGTTGCCGTCCCGGAAGGCCTTTACGTCATAGGCTTTGCCTTTGGGAAGCTGCATGGAGTAGAGACCGGGGCCGTTGGGTAGGGTGAGCTCGCGTACCTTGGTACCGTTTTCGTCGAATGCCCAGACCACCACGGGACCCGGGACGGGGCCTTCGTAATGGATGGTTCCCGACAAGGTGGCGTTGGTCTCAACCGGTGGCGGAGGAGCCGATTGGAAAAGGGTTTCTATTTCAGAGGGTGAGAGGACGCGGTCCCACAGGCGGTAGTCGTCCAAGCTTCCCTTAAAGTAGGAGGAGTCGCCTTGGGGGCGGTTGCCGATGGTGAAGAGGTTGGATGCGTCGGAAGCAGGTGTGCCGCTACCGTTTACTCGGGTCGGTGCGGCGACCTGGGCGCCGTTGACGTACAAGTTCGAGTGTTCACTCGTGGCTTGGCCGTTCCAGGTGAAGGCTAGGTGGGTCCATTGGTCGAGGACGGGAGTACCTCCTCCGGTGTAAGATGGGTCGTCGCCGGAAAACTGCCGCACCCAAGTAAGATTGTCATTGCCCGAGTTGAGACGCCAGTAACCGGTGGTCGTGGAACGCTTGGCCAGAATATAGCCGCCGTCGGGGTCGTTTTCCCGCAAAACCCAACCGGCGAAGGTCATGGGGTATAGATCGTCGAGGGCGGTGGCCCCAGGGAAGGAAACGTAGTCGTTCGTCCCGTCGAATTTCAGGGCGCCGCCGATCCTGCCTGTCTTCCAGTGGGCGTTGGAGAGGGCGTCGAAGCCATTGAGCGTCCCGTTGACGTCGTTGCCCGAGGCATCGTGCAGTACCGAACCATTCGTTTCGTCGAAGGTCCAGTGAGCGACGAGACCGAAATCCAAGCCGGGGGTTGAATTTGCATCGTATGGATTGGTGCCCGCCTGCTCTTCGTGGAGGTCGAGGAAGCCGTCCTCGTCGGAATCGCGATCCACGAGAGGTACAATAAAGTCGTTTCGGGAGGCGTTTACCTCGATGGGGTCGTGTGCATGGTGAGCCCAAGGGTCGCCGTTGTTTGGCCAACCGTCACCGTTTGCGTCGCGGAAGGCCTTTACGTCGTATTTCAGGCCGCTGAGCACGGGAAAACTGTAAACGCCGGGAGCGGCCATTTCCAGCTCCTTAAGGCGAGTTCCGTTCTCGTCGTTGAGCCAGATCCGGAAGGGGCCGGAATCGACAATTCCGGAGTAGGTTACCTGTCCGCCTAGATCGACGACGTCCAGACCTCCCTCGTACACCCCGATGTCCGGTGCAGTATCCTGATTGCGAGGCAATCCGTGGAGGTCCATAGGCATGATACCTGCGGAAAGAGGGTTGCCTGCGTTGATGAGAGGGGAACCGTTGCGCAAACGATAATCGAATCGTTCGGGGTCGAAGAAGAATTCATCGGCGGAAGCGGTGTCGTTCACTTCCTTGACCATAGTGTGGTTGAAGTCGACGTAGCTCGAGCTATCCTTGTAGAGGCTTTTGGAAGTGGTGGCGTTGTTGTCCCAGATGATGGAGTTGGCCATGGAAACGATTGCTCCGCTTCCCAAGTAAAGACCGCCGCCAGTCGTTGCGTTGTTGTCGACTATCGTGGAATGAATGACGGATGCGTTGCTGTCCCAAGCTACCAAGGCGCCTCCCTTATTCGCCTGGTTCTTCACCATGAGAACATTGTATAGGGCGACCGAGCTTCCCATGCTGAGCTTTACGGCGCCACCCCATTCGGCGTAGTTCCCGATGAATATGCAGGAAAAGATTGCCGGTGAGCCGCCATTATAGACGCAAAGTCCGCCGCCGCCGCTGTTGACACCATAGGATACATTACCGTAAAAATAAAGGAAGCTCAGTCTGGGGCTGCCGTTGTCGGCC
>CALBIN010000164.1 GCA_937893275.1 uncultured Opitutia bacterium
GGGCACGCAGCCATCAGGAAAGTCTTTTTTGGCAACGACGTCCTCCTCGGTAAGTACGACATCGCCCAACAAGCGCCGGGATTCCCGTGGACCACCGATGTAGGCAACCCAGGTAAGTTTGGAGTTTTTGTGCTTGTCTGCTCCGTCCCGGTTTTTCATCGCATTGAAGGCTCCGAAGACAGCCCGTAGGTTCCAGTCTCGGATTCCCTCCGCGTCCCCAAGAGGATCCTTGTCGTATCCGCTTTCCCAGAACCATTGGCCGTGAAAAGCTCGAGGGTAAGGGAAGTCTGCCATGTTCAGGTCCAAAGCCCATGGGGTCAGGGGATAAGATACTTCCTGGTTGTCGTTCGCCCATGCCCACATGTTGCTCATGCCCATGCGTCCCTTGGGGGTCATCTCATGATCGGCGCCAGCGAGAAAGCCAATCGTTCCGTGCCCTGTGGCTTCCACAAAAAGAGTTCCCGAAAAACGGGTAACTTGTCCCGTTCGAACGTCGAAGGCCTGGACCGCTGATATTTTGTTACCTTTCTTTTCAACCTTGAATGCGTGGTGATACAGTTGAAGATCGATGTTCTTTTCGGCCCGTACGATTCTTTCTTTCTTGGCGTCCTCGAATTCCTCGTAGGTTCCGGGGGACTTCTTGGCATGGTCACAAATTTCCTCGATGATCTCTCCAATGCGGGGGTATTTACCCCGACGGATATTTCCCTTCGCCCATACTCGAACTTCACTCGATCCGTTTCCTCCGAGAACCGGGCGATCCTGAATGAGGGCAACCTTGCATCCCATCCGGGCCCCGGAAATAGCTGCTCCCATTCCCGAGTAACCTCCGCCAATGACGACCAAGTCGTATTTTTTTTCGAGAGGTTTTTCAGTTGTGCCCAAAAGCTCACGGCGCCATTCGGGCAAAATCGCGGAATCATTGGGAGGGACTTCCTTGAAAGTGGTCAGATAGATCGCGTCGCATCGTCCGTTGAATCCAGTCAAGTCACGAAGAGCCAAGGTGTTCTTCCCTCTTTTAAGACTGATTTTCCCTCCTCCTTGCCAATCCCACTCTGCTCCCTTGGTGCCAAAGGTGGTTTTTGCCGGGGTGCCGTTGATGATTATTTGAAAGCGGCCGGGTTGTCCCTTTGTTCCCCAACGGGCTACCCAGTCCTTGGTTCGGGCGAACATTTGATGGTTTCCACCTTCCTTGACCTCAATGGTCGTGGTTGCGTCAGCAACTGGTGTTCCCAGTCCATGGGCCAACAGGTAGGGCGAACCCATTTCCCGTATGAATTGAGTATCGAGCTTCCATCCACCGTGATCCGAAAAGGATTCGGTTTCGATCAAGATTCTATCTGCCTTCAGGAGCAAGGCCGGCGTGAGAGCGAGCAGGGAGGTGATTAGGATTTTGTTCATTTTAAATATAAGATGGTTGGAACAATAACTTATTACTCCAAAGAGGCATGAAAGTTAACGACTGCGTCCATCATCGAGGATCTTTTGCAATTCTTCCGTCATGCGCTTGAAAATATCCGGGTTTTGTTCCGCGACGTTTTTCTTTTCCCGGGCGTCCTTGCTCAAGTCGAAGAGCGCGTAACGTGGTGCGGGCGAATTCGCGAGCTTTTGGTTGACCACGACGTTCCGTTTCTTCTTGGAATCGTGGCGTTGCAGTTTCCAATTGTCTACGCGGTAGCCGTAGTTCCCTCCGCGTCCGTTGTCCTGTTGGACGAGATGGGAACGTCCCTTTGCATCCTTCTTGCCCAGCAGGCTATCCATTACGTCCAAGCTGTCCCGGCAGGCATCCTTGGGAATCGCAACCTTGAGGTGATTGGCCAAGCTAGTCGCGAAGTCGATCGTGCAGACCATCTTGTTGGAAACCCCGGGCTCGATTGTTCCAGGCCAGTAGGTAATGAATGGAGTGCGGGTTCCGCCTTCAAGCACGCTGTATTTACCGCCGCTGTAGGGACCGGCCGGTTTGTGATCGCCCATTTTCTCGAGGGCTTCGTCCTTGTATCCATCGTCCCCGACTGGTCCGTTGTCCGAGCAGAATACCACGAGGGTGTCTTTTTCCAAATTGTGCTTTTTGAGAGTCTTGATCAATTCCCCGACGCACCAGTCGAGTTGGACGATGACGTCCCCGCGGTAACTCATTCCCGACTTATGGCGGAAGCGCTCGTGCGGAATTCGCGGAACGTGCAGGTCGTGGGACGCGAAGAAGAGAAAGAAAGGATCATCCTTGTTCTTGGCGATCCACTCGTTTGATTTCTCAATCCATTTATCCGCCAAGTCCTCGTCCCGGAACCGGGCGGCATGCCCACCGGTGTAAAAACCTATCCGGCTGATTCCGTTGTGAATGGTCGAGTTGTGTCCATGGCTCCAGTCCATTTTCAAGGTCTTTCTGTGGGTGACCCCTGTCGGGTGGTCCGGGCTGGGTTTCTTCCTGCCTACCCAGAGGGGATCCTTGGGGTCGAGGTTGAGCACGCGGTGGTTCTCGACGTAGACTTGGGGTACTCGGTCATTGGTGGTGGGAAGTAGGAAGCTGTAATCAAAGCCGATCTCACGCGGTCCGGGTTTGAGTTCATCATTCCATTGGGGACCGACTCCTGGGCTTCCCAGTC
>CALBIN010000165.1 GCA_937893275.1 uncultured Opitutia bacterium
CTACATTCTCGACATCGACGAACGGCTAGAATCGCCGCCACGGCAACTGTTGTTGCACTTAGTGGATTTGTCCTCGCCACCTATGCTCTCGTACAAGGCAACCGGGCCCAAGAAGCACTTGTCGAAACAGAAAAAGAGCGTCAAAAGGCAGAAGATGAATTAGCCAAGACTGAAGCTGTAACCGCCTTTGTCCGAGAACTTTTTCTCTCGATCGAACCTGAAAATTCTCGAGGCATGGACACCCGCTTGGTCAAAACCATGCTCGACAACGGAACAACCCGAGCAGGTCAATTAAGGGGTGAACCTGAAATCGAAGCTCAAGTACGACTCACGCTCGGGGCCACCTATCGCTCCATCGGTGCTTTTGATGAAGCGCAAGTGAACCTCTCCCGAGCTCTTTCACTTTTGAGAGATTTACCAAATCCAGACAAAAACACTACGCTTTCCACTATGAATGAACTGGCGGTAGTGGAAGATGCCCTAGGAAATCACATTCAAGCCGAACCACTTTTCTCCGAACTACTAACCCAGCGAAAAAAACTTCTAGGGGAAAACCATCCGCAAGTTATTAGCGCGAGTATCGACCTCGCAAATCTATACCGAAGAATTGGCAGACATGAAGAAGCAGAAGAACTTTGCTCCACTGCTCTAGCCCAGCTAAAGTCTTTTCAACGCAAGGAAGGTGATCCGGAACTCCTGCGTTGCATGAGTTATCTCGCCACCATATACCTTACGAGAGAGAAACTCCCTCAAGCCGAAAGTCTCGCCCGCAACACGCTGGAAATCTCGCGCATACATCTCGGCGAGGAACACCCCGACACCCTTAGAAGAGCTGCTCGCTTGGCAAACGCCCTGCAAGCGCTTAAACGCTTCGACGAAGCCGAGAACCTATCTGTTGAAACTGTCTCCAGTATGCAGAATATATTGGGAGAAGAACACCCGGAAACTCTCGGGGCGATGGATGCCTTGGCCGAAATCGTCGCATCCAGAGGAAATAACGAACAAGCCCTGTCCCACTACAACAGAATATTGACTGCCAAGGAAAAAGCTTTGGGACCGATGCACCCCGAAACCTTTGATACGATAAAGGCCATCGCTCATTTGCAAAAAGAGACGGGAAATCTGTCCGATGCGGAAACCACCTTCATTAATATTTATGGACGCATGGAAGAAAAACTAGGAGACGAACATCCGGAAACGCTCCGTGCTCAAAATGACCTTGCCGAAATATACCTAAAAAGCAACAAAGCCGAGGAAGCCTTCGGGCTAAGCGAGCGCCTTCTTGAAACCGAGTTGCGAGTATTGGGTAAGGAGGACCCCCTAACTTTGCGGACTGAAGCGAGACTCTCCGAACTTCATTTCCTTGCCGGGCGACTGGAAGAAGCCTTGGAGGGATTCACCACAGTTCTCGCGACACAAGAAAGGATTCTTGGATTCGACCATCCCGAAGTGGCTCGCTCGCGGGATTTCCTAAACCAGATTCTTGCCCGGCGCTCAGCGGCAACCCAATTCGCAGACTCCAACTTAACCGAAGCAAAACCTTTCCAAGGACCACTTCTCACAGAAAGCGTTTTACCTCCCAAAACGACTCCCACGACCCTTCTACCGACCGAACTGGAACCAAATATAGTAGAAGAAGTCAAAAAGCCGGGAACCGTCGATCGACTCATAGGAAATATTCGATCGGTCATAGGAGCAAACGCCAATAAGGAGTCAGAACAAGAAAACGAAAAATAATGCCCCTTCACGCCAAATGGGCATAACAGCGACAAACACGATTCCCTCTTCTACGCCCCGGCAATTTGGAGCAATTTTCGACTGGGACGGTGTGGTTATCGACTCTTCTACTCAGCACGAGCGAAGTTGGGAAATGTTGGCAGAAGAAATCGGGCAGCCTTTGCCGAAGAATCATTTCAAACAAGGTTTCGGCAAACGGAACGCCTTAATCATTCCCGAAATCTTAGGTTGGACTAAAGAAGTTAATGAAGTCGACAGACTGGGACGACGAAAGGAAGAAATTTATCGTGAATTGGTCAAGTCCGACGGACTACGAGCACTGCCGGGGATTCGTGAACTACTGGTTGAGCTTCAGGCGGTCGAAATCCCCTGCGTGGTGGGTACTTCTACGGAACGTGAAAATCTAGAACTTGCCTTCCATCTACTAGATCTAGGCGACTTCTTTCAAGGAGCGGTCTGCTCGGAAGATGTGTCGAAGGGAAAACCCGACCCGGAGGTCTTCCTCAAGGCCGCCGTGCTTATGGATCTCCCTCCGGAGAGATGCGTGGTTCTCGAGGACAGTGCCCATGGCATTGAAGCGGCTCGATGCGGGAAGATGAAAGCTCTTGGCATTGCCACCACTCGAGAAGTCGAAAAGCTGAAAGCGGCTGGAGCCCACCTTGTCATTGCAGATCCCACTGCCGCGAACCTCGGCTTGCTCACATCTCTTTTCCAAGGTTAATATAAATCGACATGAAAAAGCTAGCTCTTCATTGGAAAATCCTCATAGCACTCGTATTGGCCTTTGCGCTAGGGATTACCGCCAACTATTTGACCGAAGGGGTTGAAAGCAAACCGGCATGGTTTGATAATCTCGAGTACGGAACACGTTTTCTGGGAACGCTCTTTCTGAACGCGCTGAAAATGGTCGTGGTACCCCTTGTCACCACATCCATCATCTGCGGCATCATAAACGTGGGAGGTGAGAAAGACTTTGGCAGGCTGGGAAGAAAAACTCTCGCTTTTTACGCCGCCTCCGGCTTCTTCGCTGTAGTTACGGGACTCCTGTGCGTAAACTTGCTCCAACCTGGTCTAGTTGAACCAGAGCTTCGTGAAACCATGTTGGCTCAAGAATCCGTAGCGCATCAGGAAAAAATCGCCGGAGCTTTGGAAAACGCAAGCGGCGGCTTTCGGAGCGTGCTCGAAATTTTCCAGAGAATGATTCCTTCCAATCTTTTCGTAGCTGCTGCGGAAGGCCAACTGCTGGGTCTCATCTTTTTCAGCCTGCTGTTAGGTTTCTTTATCTCGAAGCTACCAGAGAATCATCGCGAAAGTCAGACTCGTTTTTGGGAAAGCTTCAATGCGGCAATCCTCGCCATCACAAAATTCATCATCGGGTTCGCCCCCTTTGGAGTCTTTGGTCTGGTGACCCCCACGATAATGACGACGGGAACGGAGCTTTTCGGGGTTATGGGTAAATTTGCCGTTACCGTTCTGCTGGGATTGGCGATTCACGCTTTCGTCATACTTCCGCTTTTTCTCAAATTTGTGGCAAGAGAAAAGCCTTGGAAACATTTCAAAGCAATGTCCCCTGCCCTACTCACGGCATTTTCCACCGCGTCCTCCTCTGCGACCTTACCGTTAACTATGGAGTGCGCCCGAAAGCGCGCAGGCGTTTCTCGCAAGGTAACAAGCTTCACCCTCCCCCTCGGAGCTACCGTAAACATGGATGGAACCGCTCTTTTCGAATGTGTGGTTGTTGTTTTTCTGGCTCAGCTGTTCGGCATCGAGATGGGACTGGTCACCCAATTTTCAGTTGTACTGATGGCCTTGCTAACCTCAATCGGTGTAGCGGGAATTCCCTCGGCTAGCCTAGTGGCCATTATTGTGATCCTTAATGCCGTTGGCTTCCCCGAGGCAAGCATCGCCACCGGTATCGGCATCGTTTACGTTGTGGATCGGATTTTGGATATGACACGCACCGCCGTAAATGTATTCGGCGACAGTTGCGCGGCGGTGGTAATTGGTAAGTCCGAAGGGGAAACTGACTACTATCCTGAAACCGAACCGACCAAGAGCTGAGAGCCATGGATTTCAGCTTGGTCGCGGACTACAAGCCGAAAGGCGACCAACCCGAGGCAATTCGCAAGCTTGTCGATTCGGTTCGGTCGAACAACAGGCACCAAACTCTTCTCGGAGTAACAGGTTCGGGCAAAACCTTCACGATGGCCAATGTGATCGAGCAATTGCAACGATCCGCTTTAATTATTTCTCACAACAAGACCTTGGCAGCCCAGCTCTACTCGGAGTTCAAGGCATTCTTTCCTCACAATGCGGTTGAATACTTCGTTAGCTACTATGATTACTATCAACCCGAGGCATATGTCCCTTCTACCGATAGCTACATAGAAAAGGACTCTTCCATTAACGAGGAAATCGAGCGTTTGAGACTTGCTGCCACCGGTTCCCTAATTAGCAGACGAGACGTAATAGTCGTTGCCAGCGTGTCTTGTATCTATGGTCTCGGTTCTCCCGACGATTTCCGAGCACTCTCCTTTGAGGTTTCCGTAGGAGAGGAATTCGGCCGCGACAAGCTTCTGGAAAAACTTGTAGAGGGGCTCTACGCGAGAAACGACGTTGAACTAAAGGCAGGAAAATTCCGCGTTAGAGGAGACGTAATCGACGTTTTTCCCGCGTACTCCCAAAATCTCTTACGAATTGAATTCTGGGGAGATGAAGTGGAGAACATCCGCGAACTTGATCCTGTCTCCGGGGAAACGATAAACAGGCTTGAAAGCTACCGAGTATATCCGGCCAACCAGTATGTAACAACCAAAGATAAAGTAGGCGTTGCCATTGCAGCCATTCGTCAAGAACTCGAGGAACGCGTAGCTTGGTTCGAGTCGGAAAACCTGTTGCTGGAAGCGCAACGGATACGCATGCGCACGGAATACGACTTAGAGATGCTGCAAGAAATCGGCTTTTGCAATGGAATCGAAAACTATTCACGGCATCTATCCGGTCGCAAACCAGGCCAGCGACCATGGTGCCTCATCGACTTCTTTCCGGACGACATGCTCCTCTTTCTAGACGAGAGTCACGTCACTCTGCCACAACTCGGCGGTATGGTGAAGGGCGATCTCTCGCGAAAGCAAAAACTTGTAGACTATGGGTTTCGCCTCCCCTCCGCACTGGATAATCGTCCTCTGAAAACCGAGGAGTTTGCCGAGGTCACGGGTCAAACCATCTATGCTTCCGCAACGCCGGCCAAGTTCGAGATTGAGCATTCCTCCTTGGTGGTCGAGCAACTTATCCGGCCTACGGGACTTCTCGACCCGACTATGGAAGTGCGACCTCTCGAGGGTCAAGTGGAAGACTGTATTAGTGAAATCAAACAAGTTGTTGAAACCGGCGACAGGGCACTCGTCACAACACTCACCAAGAGGATGTCGGAAGACCTTGCCGAATACCTTCGCGACCGGGAGATACGAGTGGAGTACCTTCACTCCGACATCGATGCCATTGAAAGAGTGGAAATTCTCCGCAACCTCAGGGCAGGCGAGTTCGACGTCCTAGTGGGAGTCAATCTATTGAGGGAGGGTCTGGATTTGCCCGAAGTGGCATTAGTTGTAGTGCTTGACGCAGACAAGGAAGGTTTTCTAAGGAGCGAAACCAGTCTCACCCAAACGGCGGGTCGCGCAGCACGGCACGAAAAAGGAAGAGTGGTCTTTTACGCCGACGTCATCACCAACTCCCTCGGGCGAACTTTGGAGGTCTCGCATTACCGCCGCGAGAGGCAAATGGCCTATAACACAGAACATGGGATTACCCCCAAAGGGATACGGCGCCCCGTACAGCCAAGTCTGCGAGAGAAGAAAGGGGAGGAAAACCTATCGGCCGTTTCGGAACCTATCTCGAACAACGAAGCAAAGGAGCTCATAAAGGAGTTGGAAAAGGAAATGTTGGAGGCTGTCAAACGATTGGAGTTCGAGAAGGCCGCCCTGCTCAGAGACCAAATCGAATTCCTGCGAGGTGGAGCCGAAAAACTTCGAAAAGCTCAAATAGGCGGCTACCAACCTCGAAAAAAGCTAAAGTACGGGAAAAAGAAAAAGTATGGCGGCAAAGGGAAATAGGCACCTTGTTTGGCTAGCGCCCATAGGTTGCCTCTTGCTTGCAGGGCAATGCTTGGGTGAACTTACCTCCGAAAGGCGATTGCTCTTTAAATTCGATAAAATTGATGTCCGTGGAGAAGTGGATGTCTTTCTGCACCAAGGTAGAAGACTCCGGGAAGCCACAGTCTACGCAGACAAGGAAATCATTGAACAAGTCTGGACTCGGGTAGAGAATAAGACGCTTATCATCGATGCCAACAACAGTGTGCAGTTCGGTCGTCGACTTCCCTTTCTGCGAATCAACGCACAACGTGTCTTTCCTGTAGAGGTAATCGTATCGATTCAGGATCTGAAGGAAATTGCCATTACCGGTACCGGAAACCTTAGTGGTTCCGGAATCAATGCAGGACACCTCAAACTATTCTCCGCAAGCCCCGGCAGGCTAGACCTCCGTCAGTTTTCCGCGGAATCGCTCGAAGTGATACAGGAAGGTGCAGGGGACATTATCCTAAAAGGAGCACCTCTAGCCAATCTGAACGCCACCGTAAACGGTACCGGAACCATTCGAGCAGCGGGACTAGAAGTCCGCAGGGTTACCATAGCACTAAATGGGAAGGGTCACGCATACCTCGCTCCAAACGATTGGCTCGACGCCCGACTCCCGAGTGCAGGCAATCTGTTTCTTACCAAAAAGCCTAAACAAAGCATAATCCAAGGAGGTGGAACAGGTTCGGTAAAAATGATCTTTGCTCAAGAAGAGTCACATACCGATCAGAACGCAACTAGATCGCCATTCGATGGAAATACCACGCCCTTCAACAAACTAGGAACCCCGAACTAACACCTTTCCACATCGACAGAAAAAGCTTTCTCGCCGAGATAAAAAGAAACCGTCGGACTCAGATCTCGATTTCCTCGCCCTCAATGGCAGGGCGAATATCCGAGCTGATTTTGGCTACTTCTTCCGCGATAGCATCCATCCTAGCATCGTCATGCGAAGGATCGTGATGGAAGAGAAAAGTCTGTTTTACATTAGCAGTTTCAGCCACTTTGACAGCTTCCTGCCAAGTGGAGTGCCCCCATCCTTTGAACTTGTCGTACTCTTCCTCGGTATAGGCAGAGTCATAGACCATCACGTCGGCGTCATGTGAAAGGGACACCACACTTTGATCGATACCATCCTCAAAGTGTTCAGTGTCCGTGCATATGGCTATGGCTTTACCGGCAAATTCGATGCGATATCCGCAAGCGCCATTAGGATGATTTAATTTTCCGGTTCTGACAACGACACCTTCTTCAAGCTCGAATATTTGGCCACACTTGTAGTCGTCAAAGGTACATGCCTGC
>CALBIN010000166.1 GCA_937893275.1 uncultured Opitutia bacterium
CGGGCAGGGAACATAAGTCCCTCTTGCCGAACCAACGGTATCGATTGCGGGCTATCCATTTGTAGATTAGGTCGCGAATTGGTCGCGGGATAAGCAGAAACACTGTCGCCGCAGACCAAGGGAATCTTAAGTGTCTACAAGCTCTTAGGAAAGCGGATGAATTGAGATAAGGGGTTTCACCTTCAACAAACACGATGCTGGAAAGATGGTCATCGGGCAACCCGTACTTCTCGAGGATACACCGAGCGGATTCGGATTGCAGGGAAGCAAAACGTAACCGCTTACAGCGATCGTGTTTTATAAAGAAACGAACGGCACCGTTGCATAGGTTACAGGCCCCATCGAACAGAATTACCACATTCTGCTCCTTGTTCTGATTTTTCCTCATTGAACAAATAAATGGACTTGGTCATCGGCGTTGTCCAACCGATTTCAATCGAAGTTTCTTGCTTATAAACCTTCTCCACGCAACCTGTCATCATTTAAATAAGTTACTATGGATCACAATGAACTAGAGGAGGGCACTCAGTTGTCCCTCGACTTTACAAAACTCAAGAAGGTTGCCGAATGTGACGAAGGTCTTGTTCCTGCAGTGGCGCAGGACGCAGATACTGGAGAGGTTCTAATTGTAGGCTATGCCAATGAACTGGCCCTGAAGACTACTATTGATCAAGGAATGGCAACCTTTTGGAGTACAAGCCGTAACGAACTCTGGATCAAGGGTAAGACTTCGGGCGATTACTTGGAAATTGTGGAGGTCTGTGTGAACTGCGAGCAAAACTCACTCCTATACCGAGTCCGACCCAAAGGAGCGGGTGCTTGTCATACCACGGGAGCAGACCGCCGCACTAGATCGGGTTGCTACTATCGTGTCCTACGAAACGGTTCGCTTTCCTTACGCAAAGGAATGGAATAACGGTTCGACTTACTTTTTTCCAAGTAGTTGGCTTTCCAAGAACTTTCGAACTCGGCTGTCGACTTCGGTGCCTCCTAGCCCGTGGCCCATCCCTTCCATCCCAAGGAATTCACTTTTTACGCCGGCTTTCAGTAATGCCAAATGAAAAATTTTACCTTGGTTGAAAGGTACCAATGGATCATCGGTTCCATGTACGATTAGGATTGGGGCGTCGTCCTTGGTTACATAGGTGATGGGGGAGGCGTTATTGGCCGACTTTTTGTTTTCCTGAATGGCACCACCTATAAGTTGGCTTTCCGGGGAATTAGGCGAGTCATGATCGATTCTACTTGGGAATTTCCCCATCGAGAGGAGATGGGTGGGACCACAAAAGTCGACCACGCAGTTCACTCGGCTCTTCTGGTCGAGATGTTTGCCGAGTTGGCCTTCTAGACTTTTAACGCCTCCGCTAACACCCATCATGGCCACAAGGTGACCGCCTGCCGAATTACCCCAAACGGCTAAACGGCCAGCATCAAAACCATATTTCTTCGAGTTTCCCTTTAGCCAACGAATAGCGGCTTTGCAGTCGTGAATCTGACTCGGCCAGATGGCTTCTCCGCTTAAACGATAATTAATAGAAGCGGCGGCAAAGGAACCTGCCTTCAAATACGGTGCCAATTTGCCGATCATACCCTCCTTGCTACCGTTTTTCCAACCTCCACCGTGGATGAAAACGATCATGGGCAAGCTTTCGTCTTTCTTCCGATCTTTTGGAAGAAAAAGATCGAGGGTCTGGCGTAGATTATCGGTGGCCGCGTAGGGCAGATTACGGAAGGCTTGAACGCCCTTAGGTAGTGGTCCTGATTGCCTTGGATCTCGAGAGCGTTTGAGGAAGGCTTCATGCTCGTCCGGTGAAATGCTTCCGTCGTGGTTGCTGTCGACTCGCTCAAAATTCGGTCGGGCGTTTTGGGGTAATTCCCCAATCGACAGTTTGCCGTTCTTATCCTTGTCCCACTGATCGAAGGTTTGCTTAGGTTCGCGTGCGGTCAAGGAGGACCCAACCAAGGTAAAGTAGAAGAAAATTAAGACAGTTTTCATTTTTGAAACGCCTTAGGTCAGAAATGTTAGTTTACAACATGTACAGTGTTCCAAATCTTGGTAACGATCTCGTCCCCATCCACTGTCTCTACGTCCATGTCGATTTCCATTTGGTGGGCAGGGCCGATGGTCGGAACTTCGAGAAAAACAGTCTTACCGTCTCCTAATAATTTGGCGGACTTCACCTCGTATGTCTTTTTGTCTTGGTCGCCAGAACCATAGCCATGAGTCCATCGGATATTTGACGAACGGATAGAGTAACTTGTTCGATCCTCGCCCAATTCTTTGTCTAGCTTTGCCGTGAAATCTATCTCGATACCGTTGCTTTTTATTCTAAGCCCTTTCGGCATGGCCACCATTTTGCCCGTGAAGCGAACGCGATCGAGCCCCCCTTGCTTACCGGCATTTGTCTGCCAACCCTTGAGTCCCGATACATACAGTTGACCGTCATGCGGATTGAAGCGACCTCTCATACAACTAGAAGTAAAACGAAGGGGGAACTTCACCACGCCTCCCTGCATTTGTCCGCCCTTGTCCTCCTTTAGAACCAAATAGAGGACGCTGCGACCATATGACATATGGAGCAATTCCTTGTCGAAGGGCCCCCAACGGTCACTGGTAACCCAAACCTGCCCACCTCCGGAGTTATCCACCCCCTTTGGCAACCAAGCCAAGGGCTTGGGCGCCTCGGATGGATCAAGATGTTGGGGCCGCCCATTGGATCGTTCCCGAACAGTGGGCGTGGTCTTGAATTTGTCAAAGTCAGCCGCTACGTCGACCACGCCATGAAAACTTCCCGGCTTCATCCAATTGATGGGAGAACGCGGCACGAAGGTTCCTTCATTGTCTCCACTGGTCACTTGACCGTCGGGACTCACTCCCATGCCGTTGGGTGCTCGAAGGCCAGTAGCGTAGCGTTCCAGGCGACTACCGTCCTTGGAGATCTTTATGATCGAGCCATGGTGTCGTCCAAGGCGCTCGAAGCTTCGTCCGCCGGAACGAACCGGGCTGCCAAAGGCGAAATAGAAGTTACCCACCTTGTCGGTGTGCAGGTCGAAGCAGAAGGCGTGGAAACCGCTGGTCAAGTCCCAGTCGTTGTTAAAGTTTTCATAGAAGTCAGCTTCACCATCACCGTTGAGATCATGAAAGCGAGTGATCTGGTCGTCGGCCACGGTATATATGACATCGTCCACAATCTTAAGCCCCAAGGGTTCGTGTAGCCCTGCCGCAAAACGCTTCCATTCCAAGCTCTCCAGCTTTTGATCTATGTTGCGAACTAACCACACATCGCCGTCCCAGGTCGAAACCGCCGCAGTTTTGCCATCCTTGAAGAAATCAAAGCCGCCGATGCGCATCTGTATACCATAAGGATTGTTGTAGGGCACCGTAAGCCGATCGATAACGTATGCTTTGTCCTCTTTAGACACTTCGCCCTTAGTTTTGACAGTCTCTTTCCAGCGAGCGCCACCGCCCTTGGTCAATGCCAACAAATCCTCTGGTTTGGTGGAGATCTTCTTCAGATCTTCTTCATTGCCCTTGCCATAAAGGACTTGAAAAGTCGTTACACCCTTGTTCCCCGGCAAGTGAAGCAAATTCAAGCCGTCTTTGATCTCCAACTTGGCTCCCTCAGGAACATTTGTCGTGGTAACGACTTCGCCATCTCTCGCGTCGGAGAGGACAAGGGTTTTGTCCTTACCGTCTCCCGCAATACGGATTGTCCTTAAGATAGCCGAAAGGCCGTCTTTTTCCACAAAACTAGGAGATTCCAACACCTTTGCCCCGCCCACTGTGTATTTAAGAACTACCCGAGTTCCATAAACGTAAAGGCCACCGAACTTCGCCCAATCCCGAGACAAAGGTCCTAAGGGAGAATATTTACCTTCCCTAGGATCAGCCAGTTCGCCCTTGGGGGACGCCCAACCTGGTGCAGTTTGTGTTACGAACACCTTCTCGCCGCCGTGTGAAGGGAACCTTCCGTGACCTCCGGTGAAAGGTAATCCATCTAATTTCAGTCCACCCTTTGTCCAACCTGCGGCCATTCGCATTGTATCACCGTCGAATACGACGCAAGCATTTCCAGATTCATTTAGGCGTATGACAATTCCTCGATAAGAGACATTGTCTCCCTTGGCATCCCGACCCAAATTAACAGAGGTGCCCACCCATGTCCCATACTTACTAGGAACGGCATCAAGTTCGGTAAGAAAATTTAATCCAGATAGGATTCCAATCAGGAAGACTCCTTTTAGGATTTTGTGTGTGAGGTGAAGAGTGGTTTGCATGGATTTCATAATATATAATCAAAATATGCTTTCTCTCCAGGAGAATCCGTCAACGCCAAAGGCTACCCAAGATGTAGATACAGCCCCAGAGGCCTTAATGCTTTTATTAGTCAGTCTGGAGCATTTCCGCGGTTCTGGTCTTGCTCCATTTTCCGCTTAATCCAATTGCCCAAGGTGCTGCTGCCCATACCATACCCTCCTGGCAGCGGGCGAAGATCGCGGGTCTGCCTAAGAGGCGGTTTGCCCCAATGCTTAGGATAAGATTTTTTTGCGCCAGGTTTAATGGGGCGTGGAAGAATAGGACGAAGTTTGACCGGAGGTTTCTTACCCCCCGTGCGACCAAAGATCATGTCGTAAACCTCGCGAGGTTGTCGGCGTTGGCCAGTGCTTTCATTGAACCAAGGACTACCACCAGTGAAAACCATTCCAGGAGGAACCTTCTTTCCGCCTGCCAACCATTTCTCGTAGGTCGGAATACCCACTTTACCACTTTTCAAGTCGGCCAATTGCTTGTCCAAGTCACTCAGCTCAACGAGAAATTTCCTGTGTCCCTCGGGGGTAAAGCGAGCTCTCTTCGCAAAATCCTTCATCTTGGCAATCTTTTGCTCCAGCGCTTGAATTTTCTTTTTCTTGGAACCTTCCCTAGGGCCCAATAAGGTTCCTTCGGTAATCGCTGGGGCGACTTTGGGGGTTTTTAAGTTGCCTGGCTTTTGTAATGTGATGCTTGAAATACTTACTCCCTTGGTTGGGGCATCGTCGGCAATCCTCGTGTCCTGAGTGTAACAGGCGAGTAGAAGTCCCTGCTTGTCGAAACGCAAACCGAGGCGTTGGAAGGGAGGAACGGGACGATCCAAAATCTCAGCGGCTTCCTTGTAAAGTTCGTCCAACTTCTTCGCCGGATGACCTTGCTTGTTCTTGCCTAGTTCATTGCCCTTCTCGGTCCAGCTAGTGCCTTCTGGCTTGGCAGGTGGCTGACCCGGAGCAACGGGTCTGGGGCGACCAGAGAACGATTCGTAGCGTCGCTCCACCACTTTGTTGTTTTCCACCACCACTTCGGTCGTGTGGCCAAAACCCACCCAACTGCTCCAGCGTTTGCTGTAAGTGTAGTTGCCGCCACATTCCACCTTTAGTTCCTCCCAGGTGTTTAAGCTTTTCTTGAACTGGGCGACCTTTGCCTTGTCCACGGGACCGCCTCCGCCTGGGCGAATAACATCGGAATCGACAGGAGAGGGTCGTGGCGGTGGAGCAACCTGTCTGGGAACTGGTGCGGGAGTGAAGGAAGCAGGCGGAGGTGGCTTGGGAGATTCCACTCGGGACGGAACCTTTTCCTTGGCGCCAGTGGCAAAGAGAAAACCGGAAATTAACAATAGAAGCGTGATGAAGCAGGACAGGGATAACATTTTCATTGGCCTAATGGGAGGAGGGCGAAAAAGGGTTACTTCTTCATCTTGGCAGGGTCTTAGTTCAGCCGTCCAAAAGATTGATCTCTAGAGGAGCTGCGGGAGTAAAAACTCTATTCGAGCAATCGGTTCAAGGTATACCAAGCCATGTTGTTGGCCATGGAGCTACCGTCCTTCGCCTTGAAGCCGTTGAGAACGATCTTGTACACACGCTCCCTCTCGAGTGGCGCTTCAAGGTGTACGCTTAGTCCATCCTCGGCCACCGTCACTTTGGTGGGAGCCTCTTTCTTATGGTTCGTTTTTCCGGAGCCGTATTGGGGATGATAATGGTAGCCCCAGCGCTCCACTAAATAGCTTTTAGCCTCGCTGGCCAAGGAGGGATCAACCGGCTTGGTAAAGGTAATGCGAAATCCAGTCTTTGTGAGTTTGACGTCGTGCATGGAGAAGGGCTGGGTCTTGCCATCCCAAACTAGGCGTTGGAGACCGAACTCCTTGCCGCCTGCCGAACCCCAGCCACGTCCGGTCTGCCCCACCCAGAGGCTGCCGTCTTCGGCGAACACATGTCGAATGCACCCCGTTTGAAGACGGTTCACAAAGTCAAAGATAACACCTTGGTAATCGCCGCCCACCTTCTGCAGGGATACTCGCATGATATTGGAACGACCTTGGTCCCCGATGAACATTTGGTTCTCGAAAGGGCCGAATTTTCCGGCCGTGTAATTAAAGACAGGTTCTCCGGGAGAATTAGCCAGTTCGCCGTGTGGAATCCAGACGGCCGGGCGAGACCATAATTTTTCGTATTCCTTGATCGAAATGGCATTAAGATCCTTTCCCTTGTAATCGTGGTGATCCCACAGTGATGAGGGATGCCCGTGAAAACGACCCTTTACTATGTGATGCAGCGAGCTGGAAGCTTCCCAATCTCCCTGGTTGTCGGTGAAGAACAGTTCGTCATCCTTATTTATACCAATGCCGGCGGGAGAACGCAGACCTGCGGCGTAAGGCTCAAATTTCCCGTCGGGTGTTACCTTGAAGCACCAACCACGATATTTCGCAGCACGTCCCATTTTGCCTTCCGTGTCCTTGTAACCGGCAGTCCATACCCGGGCGATGTCCCACTTTTTGCTTCTCGCCCAGCCTGGCCAGGAGAGGGAGGTATTTAGCGTTCCGTAGAAGTTACCCTTGCTGTCTCGGACGAGACCGAAGGCATATTCGTGGTAATTGTCAGTTACGCCCCAGCCTGCGTTGAAAGTTTCGTAAAGGTCGGCTCGGCCATCCCGATCGGTATCGACCAATTTAGTTATTTCTCCTCGCTGAATGACAAAGGTCTCACTCGTCTTCGGGTCTATCCAGAGACCGAGCGATTCATGTAGACCGTCCGCGAACAAGCTCCATTGATTTTTGCTGTATTTCCAGACTTCTCCCTCGCGCGTACACATCATAAGAGAACCGTCAGGGGCGAATTCGAGTCCGCCGACGCCAAGGGACACTCCCTGCGGAGTCTCGATTTTCTCGACTGAATATCCTGCGGGAATCCTAGCTGGCTTATCTTGAGCGGGGAGAGAGACAATCATGGTCGATATCCCGACCAAAGCGAAAAAAGAAAGAAAGGTTTTCATGATGAAAAAGGAAAGGAAGGGTTTAGTTGTGCTCTAGACTAACGAAAAACTCACCGGCCTGTTTTTTCGGGATCTGGAGAATGCCTTTTTTCGCAGACCACTTTCCCGCTGTCGATGAAACCGATAATCCGTCACTCTTCAAAAGGAGATAAACATCCCCCACCGCTTTTTCCACGCGGAAACCGTAAGTGAGAGCTTTAGCCCCGGGTCTACCCGTAACTGTCTGGCTAATCTTGGCTCCATCCACCTCGTAGAGAAAGGCCGGATTGCCCAGTCTGGAATATCCCCTGAACCGAACCTTTGGATTTTTGTCCGGGCTACCGATTCGCAAGGGAAATTCTTGCGCACCGACCTCAAATTTGTCACCAAGTACTCGACAGGTTCCTCCTCCGCGACCCTTGCGGTCTGGTCCTACATTTAAGAACTGCCCCGTCCAACCGAAGCGCACCATCAGCTTCTCGGCATCAAAGAGGTAGTTCACACCACCGGGCAAACCAACGGCAATCGATCTACCCGAGTCCACTCCTTGAATGTGAACCCGCACCACGCGGGGTTCGTCGCCCACCTCAAGAATGCCGTTTCTAGGCGTGGTGTTTTCAGCCACAATTCTTTTTGCTTCAACAACTGCCTGAGCTGGGTTTTCGCTCACTTTCATCACGCCTCGCATGGTGAGGAAGTGCCCTGGGAAGGTGCATACATAAGGGTAATCACCAGTCTCTTTGGGTGCGGTAAAGACTGTCGCCCCTTTCTTACCCGGTTGCACCAAGCCGATGCTGGCGATAATGGCGTCATCTTGTGGAATGAAACTTTTTTTCATCCCATCGGCACCTAGTTTGAGTGCACCTTCGGAGATGCGGACGAGGTCTTTCTCGCCTCCTTTGGCAAGCAACCAATTGTGAATCATCTCGTCGGTGTTGTTCAAGGTTACACTGACGCGGGACCCTGGTTTAACCGCGAAAACTTCTGTCGCATAACGCAGTTGACCGTGCAATGTACCAATGACGATGTCGTGCTCGATTTTCTTATCCTTGGCTTGTGCCGAAAAGACTCCCAAAAAACAAATTGCGGTAGTTAAAAGTAATTTTTTCATAAAATTAAAATGAGACTTAGCGCATGCGATGGAGCAAGCAAGACTCGAAATACATAGGAACTGGGATTGTATTAATATGCTTACTTAAACAAAACTGCGTAATCGGAAAGAATCCGCGTAGCAGTTTTGTCACCGGATGCAGATGCTTGTCGAAGCCAGTTTTCCGCTTTCGGGATGTCTTTTTCACAACCCCGACCAGTTAAAAGCATTAGGCCAAGGAAGCGAGCGGACTCCGCATTTCCCTTGCGGGCCAAAGAGCTGAACAGCGAGAGTGCTCGTTCGTAATCCTGAGGCACACCGACTCCCGCGTAATATTTACGAGCTTCCTCCAACTGAACAGCATCAGTCTTAATCGGAACTTTTTCGGTGGAAGAAATAATTGAGTTGGGAAGCGGCGTGCCCATCCCGCGTTTGTAGAGTTGCTCCTTGGCTGCAAGATGGCCTTGTGCGGCAGCAAGTTTTAAAAGCCGTACTCCTTCGGCTTCTTCCTTTGGAAAATTCTCTTCGCCCTCGAGCAACAGAACTCCCAAAGTATATTGAGCCTCAGAGAAATTCTGTTTCACCGCGAGGCGAAACCATCGAGAAGCTTGGCTCACGTTTTTAGGCACTCCATCGCCGTTGTAATAGGCCATGCCTAGGTTGAATCGAGCTGAAAGAGAACGGCTTTTCGCTGCTGTAGAGAGTAAATCGATTCCCTTCCGAATGTCGTGTCCCGGTATTTCCAGACCCTTGAGGCATAAAGATCCCAATGTGGCCTGCGCCAAGGGGAACCCCGCCTCAGCCGATTTCCGAAAATGCTCTACAGCCCTTGTAATATTAGTGGGAATAACTTGAAAATCAATTTCACCCATGCAGAAGAGAGACACGGCGTCTCCACTTGAAGCCGATCGCTCAAGCCGAAGAGCCGCATCTTGATAGTACTGAGTCGCCTGTTCAAAATTCCCGTCATGCATGGCAAGGTTGGCCAGATTATATAGACCGAATGGATGATGTTTTTTTGCAGATACGCTGGACCACTGCTTGGCTAAGGACAAGTTCACCGCGGAACCCGCTTCTCCAGCCCGCAAATATATGCCCAAAAGACCTTGGAAATAAGGAGATCCGGACTGAGCCTTTTCGATAATATCGGGATAAGTAAGAGCGGGACTCCACTTTTCTTCAAGACCCGCTGCAACTTTATAAGTAAAAGCCAATAGAAAGGCAGCTAGCCAAATTCGTTTCCCAGAGCTAATATTTACTGAAACTTTCATTTGTTCTTATAGAGTACAGGATAGAACGATACTGATCCAAGCTTGAAAACCTTCGAACAAGAAGACATATATATACTTTTCGTCACATGGT
>CALBIN010000167.1 GCA_937893275.1 uncultured Opitutia bacterium
GTATTGTTCAAGGTTTTCACCATTTTCTTGAAGGGTCGAACAGTGAAAAATGTCGTAATCACCTTCCGTTTCTTTCACGATGGGCATTAAGGAATCTTCATTAACGTCCACTTCACAACCATCGGAAACCCGAAAAATCTTCACTACCGTGGTGTCGTGTTCGTCCTTCCAGTTTCCTTCAACGTAACTGTCCCAACCCCAAGGAAGAAGCTCATCGGTCCAGTTGTCTTCCGTTAGATGAAGGCGTTTGTGCCAGACCGGGATGCGGTGGCCCCACCAAAGTTGTCTTGATATGCACCAGTCCTTGATGTTTTCGAGCCAGTGCAGGTAGGTCTTTTCCCATCGTTCTGGGAAATAGCGTATAAAACCTTCCTTGACGGCCCTTTTGGCCTCCTCGACGCGAGGATATTTAAGAAACCATTGTTCGGATAGTCGAGGCTCGATGGGGACGTCGGCTCGTTCGGAAAAGCCTACGTTGTTCGAGTGGGACTCCTCGTCCACGAGACTACCGTTTTCCCTCAATCTCTCGACGGTTGCTTTGCGTGCGGCAAATCGATCCATTCCCGCGAAGTCCGGACCTGCGTGATCGTTCAAGGTGCCGTCGGGATTGAGCACGTCGATGATGGGCAGGTCGTGACGTTGGCCGATTTCGAAGTCCAGCTGGTCGTGTGCCGGAGTGATCTTGAGCATGCCGGTGCCGAATTCTTTTTCAACGGCATCGTCGGCTATGATTGGAATCGGGGCTTCCTGCAGGGGGCGAATGACATGCTTGCCCTTGAGATTCGGCCAACGTTCGTCCTCGGGGTGTATGGCCACGGCGACGTCTCCCATGATCGTTTCGGGACGAGTGGTCGAAACCTCAAGGTAGACATCCGGTGTTTCCATGATTTGATAGCGAATCTTGTACAGAGTGCTATCCTGCGGTTTCATGATTACCTCCTCGTCCGAAAGGGCGGTGAGGCTTGCCGGGCACCAGTTCACCATGCGTTTGCCGCGGTACACGTACCCTCGCTCGAACAGCTTGACAAATCCACTGAGTACTGCCCGAGAATAGTCATCATCCAAAGTGTGAACATTGCGTTCCCAATCGCACGAACAGCCTAGTTTACGAAGTTGCCTAAGGATGATTCCGCCATGCTTGTCGCGCCATTCGACGGCTCGTTCGATAAATTTTTCACGACCTAGATCTCGACGGCTCAACCCTTCTTCCCTTAGAGCCTTTTCCACCTTCGTTTGGGTGGCGATACCTGCGTGGTCGGTCCCCGGCAACCACATCACGGCAGCTCCCTTTTGGCGTGCTCTTCGGGAAAGAATGTCCTGAATGGTATTGTTCAGTACATGGCCCATGGTCAAAACTCCCGTTACGTTCGGTGGAGGAATGACAATGGAATAGGTCGGTTGTCCTGCTGATGGTTTACCCGCAAAACAACCGTCTTCCTCCCAACGGGAATACCAGCGGTCTTCGACTTCGCTTGGGTCGTAGGCTTTAGGAATTTCGAGTTCGTTGCTCATACTTTTTCGGTAAAACCGTTTTAGGTTAGCCAATTCGTCGAGCTTGGCGAGAAAAAGCGCGTGTTCGACCCGCTTGAAAAAACTTTACGTTCTTTTTTTTGAAAAAAGGAGTCAGTAAGATTCCGGCCGCAAATCCTCCCAAGTGAGCCGCTACCGCTATGCCACCTCCCTCGCTCATTGAGGTAGGGAAGGCGAGGATTTGCTCGATGATCCAAATGCCCAGAACCAAATAGGCCGGGACTAGTACCGTGCCGATGAAGATTATGAACCAATAAAATACCCTTACGTTTGCCCGCGGATAAAGAAGCAGGTAACCGGCAATTACTCCGGAGATCGCGCCCGAGGCACCGACCATGGGGATGTTCGACGAGGGGTCGACTAGTCCTTGGGATACGGCTGCGACCAAACCACAGGTAAGGTAAAAGAGGAAAAATCGAACCTTTCCCATGGCGTCTTCCACATTGTCTCCATAGAGATAGAGAAACAACATGTTGCCCAAGACGTGAGCGATACCTCCATGGCTAAACATTGAAGTGAAAACGGTCGCCCATTCCCAAATGACGTCTCCTGACTCCTCAAAACTTAGTTGTCCGAAGAAAGTTACCGGCAGGAAGGCGAAAGTAGAGAAATAGGTAGCCTGCTCGGATGGAGGCAAGGAAAACTGCCATGCGAAGAATACCCATAAATTGGCGGCGATTATTACCCAAGTCAAGTAGGGGAAACTCTTTGCTTGGTTATCGTCTTTGTAGGGAAAAATTACAAACATGGCTGACCGTTGTCCTAACGATATCGACTGAGAGGTAAAGCCCAACGGCACTTGAACCTTCGTTTTTTGGCTTGTTGGTCGCGCTCGATTATTTATTGCTGGAATGCAAATGGATGATTCGTTCGATAGATTGGCGGTCTTTCAAACTGATGAAGGCATAACTTTGGCTTTTGGCGAGCGAACCTATTTTATCGGTGTCGACGAACCCTTTTACAACATAGCGCAAAAAGCCTTGGCCCAAGAGGATTACGTACCCTTTTACGTGGAGATGGCCAAGCGGGAGGGATTGGGCGAAGAACTTCGTGACGCGTTGCTCCGGGAAGTGACGCGTCTTGAGCGGGAATGAGATTAGTCTTCTCCCATTGCCGCGTGGTTTAGGGCGATCAAGGCCAAGGCTGAGCATAGGATCGGGTCGTCTTCCTTCATGAGGCGACCTTGAGGGTTGAGGAATGAACCGTCTTCGTTTTGCCTCTCTGCGAGGAATATGCGTAGGTTTCTTCGCCAGTCCTTGGCTATGGCAAGTTCGTTGAATAC
>CALBIN010000168.1 GCA_937893275.1 uncultured Opitutia bacterium
GCCGATAATCGGGGATGGCTTGTTGAAGAGGGAGACCTCGTTGTCGAGACCAAGGACGTCTACATCGCACCAGTGTATGCTCGTGTGGGTCTTCTTGCCGATGAGTCCCTTCTTGAGCTTTTGGCGGAACGGCGACCCAAAGTAATCGTGGTAAATCTTGGTGGTGGCGTGCAGGAACGGCTCGGTCACTATCTGCGGAATCATCTCGATTACCGTCCCATCATTATCTGCACCGGGGCAGCTCTTGCTTTTCTTTCGGGTCAGCAAGTGCGGATTCCCCACTGGGCTGACCGACTATACCTCGGTTGGCTCCTCCGATGTTTAGCCAATCCCGTTCGTTTTATCCCTCGCTATTGGGCGGCTCGCAAATTGGTAGGTCTTCTCAAACGATATGGCGTCGGCTCGCCTCTCCCTCTAGGAACGGAGCAAACTTAGTTAAGCGTTTTTAAATAACCGGCTTGATTGCCTGGTTTTGATTCTACACCCTATTCAACTTTTCATGATTGCCGACCGCCAGACCAAGCGTGCGTCCGTTCGAGCCCTAGGCTGTCGCCTTAATCAATACGAGGTTACCGCCATTGCCGACCGTCTTGCCATTGCAGGCTACCAAGTCGTCCCATTCGGCGAGCCTGCCGACCTCGGCGTCATCAACACCTGTACCGTGACAAACGAGGCCGACGCCAAGTCCCGCAACGTCATTCGCCGCTTCATTCGCGCGAATCCTCAGGCGGTAACGGTTGTGGTCGGGTGCTACTCTCAGGTAGGAGCTTCCTCGGTTGCTGAAATACAGGGGGTCGATTACGTCATCGGCAACCAAGACAAGATGAACCTGCTTGAATACATCGGAGAGGAAAAAACTGATCGGCCAGTTGTCATCAGGGAAAGAATTGACAGAGAAGACTTCTCCCTCTCCATCAATGGTGACACTCCTTTTGAGTGGCGGGCGAATCTCAAGGTGCAGGACGGTTGCGATTTCATGTGTGCCTTTTGCATCATACCCTTTGCTCGTGGAAGGGCGCGTTCACGAGCCTTCGACAACCTGATGGAAGAGGCACGCTCGCTCGCTGCCCGAGGCGTCCGGGAAGTTATCCTCACGGGAGTCAACGTCGGTACCTACCAATCGCAAGGTTGCGACTTTCTTGCAATGGTCGAGGCCCTTGCCTCTGTTCCGGGTTTGGCTCGCATTCGCATTAGCAGTATCGAGCCCACCACCATTCCTGAAGAGCTTTTTCCACTCATGGCCGATCCCGGTCATCCGCTTCTCCCATATCTCCACATACCACTTCAGGCGGGATGTGATCGGACACTTGACGCCATGAAGCGTAAATATCAACTAGATGAGGTTACCGCTTTTATCCGCAAGGCAAACGATCTCGTCCCGAATTTATGTATTGGCACCGACCTCATGTCGGGTTTCCCCGGAGAGACCAATGATGATTTCGAGCAGACCTGCCGCACATTTCTGGAGCACCCCTTTGCCTACTGCCACGTATTTACCTTTTCCGAACGTTCGGGCACTCCGGCCGCCAGAGCAAACGATCAGGTTCCCATGCAAGAGCGCCGCCGTCGCAGCGACCGTCTTCGTGTCCTGTCCGCATCCAAGCGCCACGACTTTTATGAAGCCCAAGTAGGTCGCGAGGCTCGAATTCTAATAGAGGATCCTAAGAACGGTTACTGGCCTGCCTACACGGAGAATTACGTTCGCGTCCTGGTTCATTCGGATCGATCGGATCTTGCCAATCGTCTCGCCCGGGTACGACTCGTTCGAGCCAGACCCGAATACGTCGAAGCCGAGCTTCTGGAAGTGCTCGATAAAACCTGAGCCACGTTGTGCCTGTTCTTCTTCTTTGGGATCTCGACGAAACCTTAGTCACCACAGCCGGGGCAGGGGAGCGCTCGATTGTACGCTCGGCTCGCAAGCACTGGTCCGTGGACGTCGACCTTTCGCTTATTCCTTACGCCGGTTGTACCGACCGCCGGATCGGTCACCTTATCCGCAAGCATTTCGGCATTGCCGAGGATGAATCTACTCTGCGGGCCTATCTCGATGATTTCGTAAACTTCGTTTCGGAGGAACTCCCCGACTCGGACGCTCGTATCCTGCCCGGAGTTACGGAAGTCGTGGAAGCAGCCCGCACTTCCCCTGATCATCAGCAAGGTCTCCTCACGGGTAACCTTCGGGCAGCTGCGGAGGCGAAGCTAGTCCCCTTTGGTCTATGGGATTACTTTTCTTTCGGCGCCTTCGCCGACGATGCGATTGAACGCTTGGATCTTGGGCCGATCGCTCTGGCTCGGGCTTCGGAGTGTTACGGGGTCACCTTTGCTCCGGAAGAGGTCACCATTATAGGCGACACTCCTCACGACCTCGCTTGTGCTCACGCCATCGGCGCCAGATCGCTTGCCGTGGCATCCGGTCGTTTTACCCCGGAGCAACTTGCCGAATGTGAGCCGACCTGTCTGGTGCGTTCGCTCCAAGAGCCTGCTGCCCATTCTTTTCTTTCCCTTTAGTCTTGCGAGCGGAGCCATCTCCCGTCTTTTCTCAGTTTGCATGGCCAAGATTCTTTTATGCGATGGGCACAACCTTGCTTTCCGCGCCTTTTACGGCATTACCGAGCTTTCTCGCTCGGATGGTTTCCCCACCAACATGATTCACGGTTGGCTTCGAACCTTCTGGAGACTGGAAGACGATGAAAAGCCCGACGTCGTGCGAGTTTACTTCGATAAAGGTGCTCCCTCTCGCCGCGTAAACTTGCTTCCCGAGTACAAGGCCAACCGCGGGGCATCTCCCGAACCTTTCAAGCAACAGCTTCCCTGGGTCAAACAACTGACCGTGGCTCTCGGCTATACTTCCGAAGAGCGAGACGGCTTGGAAGCGGATGACCTCATCGCCGCCGCCGCCGTCACTCTTGCCGAGCAGAATCAGGAAGTCTTAATTGTGAGCGCCGACAAGGATCTTTCTCAGCTTATCTGCCCCGGCGTTCGCCAGCTCTTGCCCCCTCCGACCGCGAACCCCCGCATCGGTTGGAGAACCTTGGACGTCGCAGGCGTTCGCGACAAGTTTGGCGTGCCTCCCGAGCGTATTCTCGATTACCTCGCTCTCATCGGCGACACTTCGGACAACATCCCGGGCCTCCCCGGCGTAGGTCCCAAGACCGCCGTCAAGTGGCTCTCAGAGCATGGCACGCTAGAGAAGGTAATTGAAAACGCCGGACGTCTTACCCCCAAGCGCTTCTGCTCAATAGTCTACGAAAATCAAGAAATTCTTCGCCGAAACATTGAGCTGGTTCGCCTCGAACACGACATCGAGATTGATCTTTCCACTCCACCGCCTCCCAACCTGCAGGCTCTTCGCGAAATTCTCACTGAAATGGAAATGCATCGCTCCATCGAAGAGGCGGAACGCCGCTACGCCTCCTGATACTTGCTGGCGAATTTTTCCTTACGAAAGAATTATTTTCTGTTTCTCCCTTATATTGCCAGCCAGCCATAACTTTTTTTCCGGCTCCAGTCCGGTTTCGCTTTCTTATTCCCTTGCGTCTGCGCAGAAAGGCTACGTTTTAACTATTCCTTTTCTATTTTATGAGCACTTTGTTGAATTTTGGTTTGCCCAAGGGCAGTTTAGAGGAAGCGACGATCGATTTGTTCGCCAAGGCGGGTTTTCGCATTTCGAAGGGACCTCGTTCCTACAGGCCCGCATGGGACGATCCCGAACTGGATGGACGTTTTGTTCGGGCTCAGGAAATGAGCCGATACGTGGAGAACGGGTTTTTCGATTGCGGTCTGACTGGTCGTGATTGGGTCTTGGAGAATGGTTCAGAGGTGGTACAGGTCGCCGATCTGGTCTATAGTCGGGCTTCGAATCGTATTTCCAAGTGGGTGCTTGCCGTGCCCGAGAACTCTGACATTCAATCGGTACAGGATTTGGAAGGCAAGACGGTGGCCACCGAGTTGGTGAACTTTACCCGAGGTTACCTCGAGGAGCACGGCGTGAATGCCGACGTGGAGTTTTCTTGGGGGGCTACGGAAGTTAAGGTGCCGGAGTTGGTGGATGCCATCGTTGATCTTACCGAAACGGGAAACTCGATACGGGCCAACAAGTTGCGGATTGTCGACGTCCTGCTGGAAACGAACACGGTGCTGATTGCCAACTGTGCGAGCTGGGAGAATGAGGCGAAGCGAGCCAAGATCGAGAATATGGCTCTGCTCCTGCAGGCGGCTCTGGAAGCCAAGGCGAAGGTGGGTTTGAAATTAAATGTCCCAAAGGCGATTCTCGATCAGGTTTTGGAGTCCTTGCCCGCCCTCCGCAATCCAACGATTTCGAGGTTGAGCGACGAGGAATGGGTGGCCGTGGAGACCGTGATCGAGAAGAAAGTCTCTCGTGAGATAATTCCCGCCCTCAAGCGACTTGGGGCTGAGGGTATCGTGGAGTATCCTTTGAACAAGCTGGTGCAGTAGATTTGTCTTTGGGCGACCGTCCAGCTAGTCCGTCTTTTTTACAATGCTTTCGTAGTCTTGCTGAATTGACTGGGTTCGCGATAGTTTCTCTGGGTTTTAAGGAGTTGCGTTTTGGTGAAAGTTTGACCTGCTTTATTCTTGCGTTGCTCACGGGAAACGACCATTTTCTTTCTTTTGCAGGAATTCATCGCCGTTAAATCTGCATCCTGTAACTTGTTCTTTTCACCACTTAATTCTAAACCTTTAACCCGACCGCTCTGAGGCGGCGTCAAGTTACGTTGCCTGTACTACGGATTTGCCGGTCGGTTAACCAAGAAAGAAAGCCGCATGAGCGCATTGATGGAAGAATTGCTCGCCGAGAGCAAAATCGAACAACTTAAAGAAGGTTCCGTTATTTCCGGAACCGTAATGGAAATCCGACCGACCGAAGTCGTCATAGATTTCGGAGGGAAGGCCGAGGGAACCGTGCAAGCCCACGAATTCGTAGACGTCGGCGAATTGGAAATCGGTTCCGATATAGAAGTTTTTCTGGAACGCCTTGAGGACAAAGACGGAAACCCCGTGCTGTCCTTCGATAAAGCTGAACAGAAGAAGAACTGGGAGAAAATCGTTAATACTTGCGAGGAAGGCTCGGTCATTACGGGACGAGTCAAGACCAAGGTTAAAGGTGG
>CALBIN010000169.1 GCA_937893275.1 uncultured Opitutia bacterium
GTAAAGGATCCATGAGTGACACCGGCACCCGCGTTCCCTTAATTGTTAACTGGCCAGCAGGTATTAAGAAACCCGGCCGGGTAACCGATGACCTTGTTGAATTCACGGACATGATGCCTACCCTTTGTGAACTATCCGGGGCAGACCTGCCAAAGAATCATCCCGCCGATGGGGCCAGCATCGTTCCCGTACTTCAAAACAAAAGAGATGTTCGAAAAAAGGATTGGATTTATATTTGGTATCGGAATCAGGTCATGATCCGTAATAAAAAGTATTCACTTCTCGCCAAGCAGGATGGGAGTGGTGCCACACTAACCCGCTACAAAGGTCAGTTTAATGGGAAGGAATTGACCGATCAAAAAATGAATAAAGCTGAACGCACAACCAAAGAAGAGTTTGAAGATATCCTGGCTCAAATGTCCAAAACCCGGCTTTCTACTGCGAGTGAAGAGGGACGAATCATGGGACTTAAAAATAAGTCTAATCGGTAGGCTTTCATAACAAATGAAGACTTTTTCTTTCCTTGCCCTCCTCCTTTTCACTTTAAATTGGGGGTGGTCTGAAACGGACCGCACGCGCCCCAACTTTATTCTGATCATGGTAGATGACATGGGCTACTCGGACATCGGTTGTTACGGCGGGGAGGTTAAGACCCCCAATCTCGACCAATTGGCTAAAAACGGTTTGCGCTTTACGCAGTTCTACAACACCGCAAAATGCCACACTACCCGGGCCGAACTTCTCACCGGCAACTACGCGTACTCGATTGGGGATAACAATATGGAGCACGGGGCTACTTTTGGAGAAGTGCTCCGACCGGTTGGTTATCGTACCCTTATTTCAGGAAAGTGGCACCAAGTGCCTCTTCCGACAACCCGAGGCTTTGACCGCTACTACGGACTGGCCGATGGATGCAGTAACTTCTTTAACCCCGGCGTCAAAGCACGTCCGGGCGAGGACCTCCCGGGAAGAAAACGATCATCCCTCCGTCGATGGGCCATTGAGGACAAGGTGATCATGGGCTACACCAGTCCGGACAAAAAGTTCTACCACACCGATGCCTTCACTGATTACGCAATCGACCGTCTCGACGAGTACAAGAACGAAGACAACCCCTATGTTCTCTACTTACCCTACACGGCACCGCACTACCCTCTTCATGCCTGGCCCAAGGACATCGCCAAGTACCGGGGGAAATACAAAATCGGATGGGATAAAATCCGAGAGCAGCGATTCAAGCGGATGAACGAAATGGGAATCATCGGTCCGAATCATAAGCTCACCCCAAGGGCTTCCAAGGCATGGGACGATCTTTCCGAGGAACAACAGGATGCTGAGGATCTCAAGATGGCGGTCTACGCGGCCATGATCGACCGGGTCGATCAGAACCTCGGACGTCTCTTTGCCAAGGTCAAGGAACTGGGCGAGTGGGACAATACCCTGATCATGTTCCTAACCGATAATGGTGCCTGCTCCGAGCAACCCAACACCACTCCGGATATTCCACCCGGATCGGTAGAGAGCTATCGTACCGTTTCCGTTGGCTGGGCCAATGCCAGCAACACCCCCTACCGTAAATTCAAGTCAACTGATTACGAAGGCGGCATTCGCACACCTTTCATTGCTCATTGGCCGGGTGTAATCAAACCGGGTATGACCAATCAGGTGGGTCACATCATCGACGTTTCCGCCACCTTCCGAGACATCACCGGAGCGAAGTATCCCAAGCAAATCCAAGGTAAGAAAACCAAACCTC
>CALBIN010000170.1 GCA_937893275.1 uncultured Opitutia bacterium
AACTGCGTAAGCTGTCACCGCGCCGACAACGCAAAAGGCAAGCTTCGCCTCGATGAAAAAGAATTCGCGTTTAAGTCTAAAGATGTAATTTCTCCCGGCGATCCCGAGGAAAGCTCTCTCTACTGGACGACCACACTCCCTAAAGACGACGATGAAATCATGCCTCCGATCAAGAACGAGGAAAAGGATTACCCTCTTCGGGAACCTGAACAAACAATCCTTAAGCAATGGATAAAGGAAGGAGCCAAGTGGCCTGATGGGATAAAACTGACGCCACGGAAGCGGTTGCCGAAAAAAATCTCCTTCGTTAATGATGTAAAACCAATTCTCGAGATTAATTGTTTAAGTTGCCATCGGAAGGATAAAGCCGAGGGCAAACTGAGATTAGACACCTTTGAGCACGCCTTCGCTAAAGATGACGTCATCGTCCCCGGTGACCCCGTCGCAAGCGACCTATGGTATTTATGCACTCTACCGATGGACGATGAGGAACTCATGCCCCCGGAGGGGAACGACCCTCTTGACCCTGCTGATCTATTCATGCTTCGCAGATGGATTGAAGAAGGGGCTGAATGGCCGGAAGGAATTATACTTCAACCTAAAAAGAAATCCCTAACCGTTTTGGGAATGTTGCCTAAAGAACTTTACCAGAAATTAGGCTTCAAGGCTGGAACGGCAAATGATGGCTTCAAGGCTTACACGCAAGAAATTCCTACTTCCGACTCTTCTTTCGACCTGTTGCCCATAAAAGGTGGAACCTTTACCATGGGCAGCCCCAAAGAAGATCCGAATCGAGGAAAAGAGGAGCATATAGCCCACAAAGTTAAGGTGAATGATTTCTGGATGGCCAAGCATGAATTGACTTGGGATGAATACGAACTCTGGATGCTTAACCTGGACAAAGACAACCGAAAGTACAAAAAGTTGGAGCCTACCGACGCCGATGAACTGACCGATGGTGTAACTAAGCCAACTGCTCCATATACCGACATGACTTTCGGAATGGGAAAAAATGGTTATCCAGCGATATGCATGACGCAACTCGCCGCGAAGATGTATAGCATGTGGCTAAGCGCAAGAACGGGTAGGTTTTATCGTTTGCCGACCGAGGCAGAATGGGAATATGCCTGCAAGGCTGGAACAGAAACAGCCTACAGTTTTGGCGACGACAAGGGGGAACTCTCAAAACACTCTTGGCATCTTGGAAATAGCCGTTTCAAGTATCAGAAAATTGGTCAAAAACCTGCAAACCCTTGGGGCTTGCACGATATGCACGGAAATGTGTGGGAATGGGTTCTCGACCAATATGTTCCCCCCAGTGAATCAGCCTTCAAGGGCCTAGTGGAAAATCCATTGGTCGCTCCAAACACGCTTTATCCAAGATTAGTCAAAGGCGGGTCTTGGGACGATGGCTCGGGCAAACATAGGAGTGCCGCTCGCATGGGCTCCAACGAAGCTTGGAAACAACAGGATCCCCAAATTCCGAAAAGCGTGTGGTACCATACGGATGCACTCTTCGTAGGGTTTCGCTTAGTTCGCCCCAGAGAGATACCAATCCTTTCGGACATAGAAAAGTTTTGGCCTTCGGAAGAAGACATCAAAGCTATTCCCAGTCGCTGAAATTTTTTCTTAACTGAATCTCGCCTTCTCGAAAAATTTCGAAACTGAGATCAACTTTACCTTTGCCACAAGAATTTAGACTCTTTGGGGTGAAACATCTCCCACACCTCAAA
>CALBIN010000171.1 GCA_937893275.1 uncultured Opitutia bacterium
GCCGTAGAAGATGAAAATGGTTCCGCCTTGGACATTTCGATCAGCAACTTATTAGGAGACGGCGGCGGACTCCTATCGAACGTAAACCGTTGGATCGGCCAGATCGGAATGAGCGCAACAACCGACGGAGGACTTCCAAATTACGTCAGCGATATTACGGTAGCAGGTAAATCCGCAACTTTGGTAAAAGCGTCGAACAAAGAGCAAGCCCTTGTTGCTGCCATTGTTAAAACAGGAGGCAGATCATGGTTCTTCAAAATGATAGGTGAATCAAGGCTCGCCCAAAAGGAACAAGCAAATTTCGATTCACTCCTCAATTCCGTCCGATTCGAAGGCAACGATGAAGAGGAGGAGTAAAGCAAAGTGACTACGCAAAAGCAAAACTGGCGGAAACGCTGGCGGAAAAACCCGATCATCAGTGTGTTCACCTCCTTGCGGCTAACGGTTACGTTGCTCGCTTTTTCGCTGGCCTTGGTGTTTTTCGGTACTCTCGATCAAGTTAACATCGGTATCAACAAGGCTCAACAGGACTATTTTGAGTCTTTCTTTGTGACATGGAAATATCCGGAAGAGTGGCCCTTGGGCACTAAGATGGTGCTAGTTACTCATCCCGAAAACGACATTGCCAAGAAACATGAACGGATTGCCATAGACGACAAGCAACTGGAAAACTTTCGATTTCTCGGGTTCATCGACAACACCTTTCATTCCCAAATAAAATCCGTTTTCGAGGATTCTAAGGGTTCCTTGGAGCCAGACCCTAGTTTGCGCTTTCATACTCTCCAAGAAATCAAATCCGCTCTATCCACGGACGACTTCAAAAATGGTCATGGAGCCATTCTTCCAGATTCGGCGATGGATAAGGAAAAAGACTCTAAGAATAACGAAGACAATACAAACGCCGAACCGAACAACGAACTCAATTTGGCAGTCATCGAACTAGAAGGGCAAATGCCCTTTGCACTGAGAGGGTTTCCGGTGCCTCTGCCGGGGGGATACCTGTTGGGAGGTTTATTGCTGATAAATTTAATGACTTCGGCGGCCTTCCGCTACCAGTTGAAATTCAAGCACGCAGGTATTTGGATTACCCATAGTGGACTTGCCTTGATGCTGATAAGCGAGTTGGTAACGGATCTCACTGAGAAAGAGAGCATCATGATTATCAACGAGGGTGAGTCCACGAACTTTTCCAAGGACTTTCATGAGGATGAGTTCGTGTTGATCGATGAATCCGGAGAACAAACGGATGAAGTTCTCAGCTTGCCTGTAAATCTACTGGATTCGGAACCCGACAATGGAGGAATCTTGGGAAACTTGTTCAAAGGCGATGCCGGAGACTTACCGGAAATAAACTTGAAAGAATCCGACTCGAGGTTTCCTTTCGTTGTCCGCGTTAAAAAGTTTTATAAGAACGCTGACTTCAACACCCCTAAGGAGGGCGACCAAAGTTTTACCCTGAAAAATGCCAATGGAAGGAAGGTTCAAATCGCCCCCATTGAACAACCTGAAACCTTCAGGGCGGACGAGATGAACTTCCGTACGGCAGTTGTGGAATTGAGGTCAAGCGAAGACGCCAACGAAACAATCGGTGAATGGCTTACTTCATCCTTCTTTGATGCTGCCGGTTATCACCCACAACGATTCACGCACCGCGAAAAAAGCTACCGTTTGGAAATTCGGCGCAAGCGATACCATTATGACTTCCACATGGAATTACTGGATTTTCGTTTCTTGCGCTATCCAGGAACGGATAGACCCAAGGATTTTTCAAGCGACATAAACATCCGGATTCCGGGAGAACCGGTTCGAAAGACTCGCATTTACATGAATCATCCCCTCAGTCTCAAGGGAAACACCTTCTTTCAGGCGGGATTTGATTCTACTACGGAAACTCAAACCAGACTCCAAGTCGTCAACAATCCGGGAAGCATATTGCCATATATTGGCGTCACTTTGGTGGGATTGGGCTTGTCAGTCCAATTCCTCTTTCACCTTTTGGGGTTTGTAAAGAGAAGAAAGAAAGTAGGCGTTGCATCATGAGTACTGACCCTGAAGAAACCGAGACGAATAGAGCGTCCTTCAGCGCCAAGGTCGCCAAATGGACACCCATCGTATTAGTCGTAATCTTCGCACTATACGCCCTCAGCAAGCTGCGTCCGCCTCGCCACGAAGGAAATTTTGATCTGGTAACCTTAGGAAGTTTGCCCGTGCAGGAGAAAGGGCGAGTTAAACCTCTCGACACGGTAGCCCGCAATGCCCTGTTGGTAATGCGTGGCAAGCAAACCGTTCCCGATGGTCCCGACGTCGGTTACTTCGAAAAACTTTTCTACGGCAAAAAGTCTCCTCGATACCTTCCCGCAATCGAATGGTTCGCAGAACTCACTCTCCGCCCTAACGAAGCGGACAAATACAAGGTTTTTCGCATCGACCATCCGGAAGTGCTGGGACTTTTCGGCTTTGAACCCGGAAAAGAGAAATATTTTTCATTCAACGATCTGTTTCATGCCGAAAAGATTCAGAATCTTCGAGGCGAAATGGATGGGATTCTAAAAGAGGTTAACGCCTTCGTGACAAACAATCCTGAAGCCACTGAGCAGGATCGGAATAAAATGCGCGAAAGGCTCGTGCCCCTATACGAAGAAACTCAAAAAAAACATGACGACTTGTTGGCAAAGGTAGGTGAGATAGAGCGGGCCACCCGATCCATCAAACTAGGCGAAGACTTAAATAGAAACAACAAACTCGACGATGGAGAAGATCTCAACCAGAACAACGAGCTAGACCCGGGACCCGACCCGAAGAAGTACACGCCCTATCAACGCAACTTGGGTCACCTCTACGAATCGGTAACTCTATACGACCAGCTCAAGAATGCTCTTTACCCCCAAGCCAGAACGGATCTCTTTGGTCCTTCCTACTCCAACGACCTCGCGGTTCTCGAGCTGCGCAAAGAATTACTAAAACTGGGTGCCCTTGAAAACGAAAGTATGGCAATCGAAGCCCTGCGCGACAAACCGGGAGCTCTCAAGCAAATTCAAGATTTTCAGGCATCCGAAGCATTTCTACAAGGCCAAGCTCGATTTGCACCATTGGGCATTGTCCCTCCCGAGAGTTTCAAAGGGACCATAAGTATCGAAAACGGCAGCAACAAGCTGCGTGTGTCTCGGAAGTCCGACGAGGCTCATTTTGAGCAATACGGGGAGGATCATTTTCCCACAGGGAAACTTAAGGAATTCCTAAGTGCTCAAGACCAAGTGAAAATCGGATCTTTTTCGACTTTTCGTGGAATCTGGCGAGAAAATCAGTTGCGAGAAAAACTCATCAAATCGGTAGAGGACGATGATACAGCAACGCTGACAAACATTCACGACGGTCGTGAGTGGCTTATCGACCTCTGTTTCTATCTGACTTTCGCTCTGATCGCATACGGAATATTCCGGCGTTTAGAAAAGAAGAGATCGCTTGGCCTGGCCGGTTTTACTGCCGTTTGCATATTTGCCGGTTTATCTTGTATCTGGCAGGTCCTCTTCGGCGTCCCCTCGGCAACGACGGAGAATGTAACCCTGCACGACATCGACTGGATTTCTCTTCCGGATTCTCTACTTGAGACCAGAGGGCAATCCGCCAAAGGCGATCCGGGCAACATTGGCAAGATCAACCCAATAGTTAAATCCTATGCCGACCTCTCGAAAACCTTTCAAGAAGGTGACCACGCCAAGTTCAATGGCATTGTAAAAAAGCTTTCGGACGATTTCGAAAACGTCGCCACCTTGCAGTGGCATGACTTCAAGAACCTTTCCCCGGAGCAAAGCTTTAATGCCGCCCAACCGTTCGTAACCTGTATGGCGCTATACCTCGTTGCTCTCATATTGGTCTTCTTCTCCTGGCTAATTTGGCAGGACCCACTTCAAAAGTCAGCCGTAGGAATTGCCTATGTTGCACTTACTATTCACATCATCGGACTTTTGGTTAGGATTTGGATACAGGGGCGACCTCCCGTAACGAACTTATACTCCTCCGCCATTTTTATAAGTTTGGGAGCAGTGATCTTCGGCTTACTATTCGAGCGCATCTACCGCAATGGAATTGGAACCGCCGCTGCTTCGATCGTAGGTTTCGTCTCCTTGATAATCGCGCACAACCTCGCGATGGACGGAGATACGATGGAAATGCTCCAAGCCGTCCTCGACACCAACCTCTGGCTCGCTACGCACGTGGTGTGCATTACTCTAGGATACGTGGCAATGTTCGTAGCCGGAATTCTTGCAATTCTCTATATATTGCGAGGAATATTAGATCGACGATTTGACAAGAAGACCGCTAGCTCCATCTCATCCATGATCTATGGCGTCACCTGCTTCGCAGTAATTTTCAGCTTCGTCGGCACCATGCTCGGTGGGATTTGGGCCGATCAGTCCTGGGGACGTTTCTGGGGCTGGGATCCCAAGGAAAATGGTGCCTTGCTCATCGTTATATGGAGTGCCATCGTGCTTCACGCCAGATGGGGCGGGATAGCCAAAGACCGAGGGATTGCGGCTCTAGCCATCGGCGGAAACATCGTTACCGCTTGGTCGTGGTTCGGTACAAATCTTCTTCAAGAAGGCTTGCACAGTTACGGTTTCTCGGACTCGGGCTTTATCTGGCTAATGCGATTCAACGGACTACAGCTATTTTTCGTTGCTATTGCCTATCTTCCAAAACGCCTATGGCGTAGTGAACTCCGATCGGACGCAAAGACCGCCTAACAGAACTTCCGTTACTTCTTCAACGAACTCGTCAAGGTCTCGAAGACTTCGCGTGGAGGACGACCGAAAGAGCAAGAAAAAGGAACTTCACAATTCTCCAAGGATCGTTCCAGAGCTGCTGCTTCGGTAAGCCTAACGAGGATCAAGTCTCTATTCATGTAGTTTTTGAGAACAAACTCCTCCACCTCGTCCTTACGTAACTCCAATCGCCGGAACCATCCCCTCAAGGAATAGCCCTTTTCGTCGATCCGCAGACGAGACCACTCGAACATTTGATCGAGGAGACTGAGCGTCGCAACTAGTCCAAACACAACCCGAGCAATCCAATTAAAAGCCTCGACCTCAAAGGTGAGCATCCAGAAGAACGCCGAAAGTAACGCCAAAAACAAGCTCAGAGCTAATTGTCTCCACCAAATTGGCTTAACAACGATGTCTCGACCTTGGGATTGTTTTCGACTCATCTCGAGCGAAAAGTAGTTACGCCAAACATCTACGAAGGACGGAGCGTGGGAAAAAGAATGGTATCTCGAATATTGGCCGCCTTCGTGAGAAAGATCACTAGGCGATCGATGCCTAGCCCCATACCGCCGGCAGGTGGCATCCCGTGCTCAAGCGCCAGGAGAAAATCTTCGTCCATTTCTTGGGTTTCCTCTCCCACTTGGCGTTGGAAAGCTTCTCGTTGAACGAAGGGGTCATTCTGTTCGGAATAGGCGGGGGCAATCTCCTGGCCATTGATGCAGAGTTCGAACACGTCGATGGTGGAAGGATCGTCTTGAGTGATTTTAGCTAGAGGACATAGCTCACGAGGAATGTGAGTGACGAAAGTAGGCTGCACGAGGGTGTGCTCAATAACTTTCTCGAACACATCGTTGGTCACCTCAAAATCTTCCAAATCGGGATCCACTTCAATACCGAGTTCCTTGGTCTTTTCCAGCTTGGCAGCCTTGGGCAAATCGAACCAGTCGTCGCGACCAACGGCCTCGAGAATGAGATCCTTGTACTTGGCTTCACGCCATTCTCCGGACAGGTCGATTACATCGCCTTCCGGACGCTCGATCGTAAGCGTGCCTATCGCTTGCTCGGCCACATGCTGAACAAGGGATCGAGTGAGTTCCATCATCCCGCGAAAATCGGTATAGGCTTGGTAAGCCTCCAACATGGTGAACTCGGGGTTGTGCCTTCGGGAAAGTCCCTCGTTACGAAACACTCTCCCGATTTCAAAGACCCGATCAAAGCCGCCGACGAGAAGG
>CALBIN010000172.1 GCA_937893275.1 uncultured Opitutia bacterium
TCCAGGACGATCTTATAGTTTTCCGAAGACCCGATAGTGGAGACTATGCTCTCACCTACGCGTGCAATAACCGTTTCTTCCTGAGCACTGCCAACGTATCTATCGAGGTTGCTGCGAACGGTGACGCGGGCCCTCACCTTTACTTGGATCCCGTCTTTTGCTACGCCGTCAATGGTATCGCGACCCTCGATCACACAATCGATGACCTTAGGGCTGATGGAGGTGCGTACTGCTTCTAGAACGGATTTGGTGGTGCCTTTGGTGGCCAAGTCGATGGCGCATGCGCGATCCCACGACAGTTCTATGTTCGCCTTCAATGCCGCAATTAGGGCCTGAACGGTCTGCACGACATTGCCTTCGGCCAAGTAGTGAGCTTCCAGTTCGTCGGTGGTCAAAGGAATCCCCGCTTTCATTGCAGTAATGCGAGCATCCACAATTAGACCGACGGGAACGCCTCTTAGCCGCATAGCCAAAAGGGTGCTGAATCCCACCTTGGCTTTCGCGAGCAAAGCTTTCAACCAAGTGTTGAAAAAGGAGATGATGATGAAAAAGATGACGAGGCCGACGACAAGTGTTAGGCCGGCTAGAATATATTCCCACTGCATGATTTTTTGTTTTTAGGGTGTTTGGTTGATCAATGATTCGATGTGTTTTCTAAGAAAAGATTATGAGAAACTAGCTTTCTATGCATCGGTCGGTAAAGCTCAAGGTCAGAGTTTTCTTACTTTCAGTCTATAGCCGTCCTTGCCGCTTACGCTTAGAGCCGTGCCCTTTGGCACGTATCCGTCCTCGCAAAAGGCATCGTATCGGTCGTCTCCGATTGCGATTACGCCTTCGGGTTTCAATGGTGTGGCCGCTTTCCCTTCCATGCCCACCACTTCATCCGGTGCGATCGGAGGGTTGCTGGATCCGCTCACGGATTTACCTAAGAAAAAGGCTTTGCCAAGCCGGCTCCCTTCCAGCCATCTCAATTCAATCAAGACCAAGAAAATGGCCCCGATCCCTCCGAGGAGAAAGATCAAGCCGGAGGCAAACCAGTCGCCATATTCCCGATGAGTCGCCACCGAGGCGCCGACGATGCAACAGAATCCCAAAAGGCCCAGTATTCCGCCAGGTATCAAGACCTCAAAGAAGATCAAGGCGTAGCCGATGAGTATCAGACCGATTATCCAGCTCATGCGTCTTTCTTTTTGGTTACCACGAGATTGAAATCTCGCCGACCCACTACCTCGATAGTTTCCCCCTTGCGGATTGTTCCGGATCGGGCTTGAGACTCGTAACGCCGACCGGCTATTTCCACTTCGCCCGTGGGATAAAGCTGGGTGACGGCCTTGCCCTCCGCTCCGATGGCGGGCAGTTCATCGGGAGCATCGGACGAATCCGCCCCTCCCGTGACCACTGGATTCGCTCCGCCCACCGTGTTGCCTAGGACGAAATTGTTCCACAACGGCGTGTGGGGCAATAAACGCGCCGCCAAAAAACCGAGGCCGACCGTGATCAGCAAACCATAACATAGGTCTAGAATCGGTTGGCGAAACAAGTCGATGGACCATGTGAAGTCGGGAGTTGGCCACACGTCGACCATTGCCCAAAGCAAGGAGCCTAGCATCATGATCAGCCCCAACAAGGCGGGCACCACCAATCCGGGGAAAAGAAAAACTTCCAGCGCCACCAGGCACGCCCCGAGAAGAAAAACGATGACTTCCTCGTAACCTGCAAAACCCGCAACGTACTTGCTCCCGAAAAATATCATCAACAAAACCAGTCCCGATGCCCCGAATACTCCGAATCCCGGAGTCTTGAACTCAATGAACAGCAAAAGCATTCCCAGCCCCATGATGATCGGTCCCACGCTATTCAGCCATAGCCCGAGTTCCTCCGCCCAGTTCACCTCCATGCGGACAACCTCGAAGTTGCCTTCCCCATACTTTTCGGCGAGCAAGTCTTCGATCGTCTTGTAGATGCCGGTACCCAGCAGCGGTTGAGGGGGTTCCCCGTATTCCATGACGGCTTCCTCCGCAGTGAGTGTCAGCAATTCTCCTTCCCCTTGAATTGGGGAACCATCCGCGGTCAGGGGTTGCTCACCCTCTACGAAGAGTGTTTCGTTCGCGTCCATCATTGCTGCCATCACCCGAGCGCGGTATCGATGCTTGACCGAGAAACTACGTATTTTCGCCTTCAGGTAGGAATTCACTTTGCGTTTCATCGAGGAATCGATGTTTCCACCACCACCGCTCACGGCTTCGGCTGCCCCGATCTGCCCATAGGGGGCAAAGGTGATCTCGTTGGTCGCGACCGCTATGTAGGCGCCTGCGGAAATGGCTTCCGTGTTTATGTAGGTGATGATTGGTCCATCGAAACGCTCGAACGCTTCGACTATTTCCTGCATGATCTCGAGCGTCACTCCCAGTTCGCCACCGGGCGTATGCATGTCGAGGATGACGGTTGTCGCCTCCGCTCGAATGGCGTCCTTCAGCCCTCTTCGCAGGATATCGAGAATGGGCCCGCCGATCTGGTCGCGAACCGGGATGACATAGGCCTTGGCCTTTCCTTCCCCTATTTTCGCTTCCTTGCTAGCGTTGGTTTCGCTCGCGATTTTATCATGGCTAGCGTTGCTTTCAGCGACGACCACGCTCGAACTGGCGTTTGCCTCGTCCTCAACGCTGGCATTTTCATTCGCAAGCACAGGAAGTGCAAATCCAAGAATGGCCATTACGGAAGCAATGGCGTGGGTAGTTGTAACTTTTTTAGCCAAGTGTTTTATTATTGTTTACGAAAAGGCATTGCGCAAACCGTAAAGTGGAGTCAAAGGAAAGGTAATATGGAAATCATTTCCTACCAAGGCATGGAAATTCGGCGCTGGGATGTCGGCCCCTCCACCTTTCTCGCCGCTCCCGAGCGTGGTGCTCGCCTCATGAACTGGCACGTCAACATGGGCGATGGTTCCGTTCGCGACGTCATTCACTGGCCCGAAAATGCCGACACTTCCCAATTCGCCAAGGTCCGCGGCGGCAATCCCATTCTTTTTCCCTTTGCCGGTCGCAGCATTCGTGCGGGCGATCTTGACAAGTGGCTCGCCCCGGGTGGTGAGGTGTTGCCCATGCCTCAGCATGGGTTTTCCCGCAACAGTCGCTTTAGGATTTCCTCGATAGACGACCATGGCTTTGCGGCCGACTTGATTCCCGACGAGCAAGCTAAAATCGCTTATCCGTTCGATTACAAGTTTTCCGTCGTTTATCGTTTTTCGGAATTGTCCTTGCAGGTCAGCTTGATTTTGGAAAACGAAATGCGGACCTCCATCCCATGGGCGGCCGGTCATCATTTTTATTTCCAGTTGCCATGGCGGCAGGGTCTATCTCGCTCCGATTACCAGTTGTCCATCCCCGCTTCCAAGGTAAGGCAATACAAGCAGGGTGGCCTTCTCGAGAAAGTCGATCCTCCAAAGGGTCCCGTGCCCTTCGACGATCCCGGCCTCGTCAACCGCATACATTACGAGCTGAAGGAACCTTTCGCCCTCTTTGGTCTCGGCAACGAGGAGGAACAAATCTCCATTGCCGAAGTGGGCGGCGCAGAAGTTGGTTCGCGCCTCACCTTCGTCTCTTGGACCGAGTCCGACGACAGCCCCTTCTACTGTGTCGAGCCTTGGATGGCCCCTCCCAACGCGCCCGAGATCAAGTCCGCCCGCTTTGTCCCACCATCCGGTCGCGACGAGTTCACCGTCGAGGTGCAGTTGGCCTAACCCTACGCTCAACAGGCGTTCCGGTCCATGTTGGTGAAGACAAAAAAGTAACCAGCCATGAACCGCCCGATGCTCCCGCCAACCCCCCGGTCCGATCGCCGACGGTTTCTCAAGTCCTTTGCCGCCTGCGCCTTGTCAGGATCGTCCTTGAGGGCGGCCGAGCAAAACAAATGGGAAAAGATCGCTCCTTTCTTTGAGCCTTCTAAGGAATGGCGCGGCCAATACGGCGACCATCGCTCACCACTGATTTTCAAGGATGGTTCAAAGGTCGAGACTGCCGCGGACTGGGCTAGGCGTCGCAAGGAAATCCGCGGGGATTGGATGAGCTTGATGAGACCATGGCCGAAATTGATCACAAACCCCGCAGTCCGGACGATCGAGGAAACGCGCCGCGAAAATTTCCTACAGATCAAAATTCGATTCAAATGGACGCCCACCGAACACACCACCGGGTATCTGCTAATTCCCGATGGCAAAGGCAGTCGGCCCGCGGCAGTCTCGGTCTACTACGAACCGGAAACCGCCATCGGCTTGGGCAAGAGCCGGCATCGTGATTTCGCCCTCCAGTTGGCTCGGCGCGGCTTTGTCACTCTATCCATCGGTACCACCGTCACGACCCAAAACCGCACCTACGCCATTCATTACCCATCCATCGAGAAAGCCACTGTCCAGCCCCTTTCCATGCTCGCTTATGCTGCGGCCAACGCTTGGCATCTTCTTGCCCGGCGACCCGAGGTGGATGCCGAACGCATCGGTATTCTAGGCCATTCCTATGGCGGCAAGTGGGCGATGTTCGCCTCTTGCCTGTTCGAGCGCTTCGCCTGCGCAGCCTGGTCCGATCCCGGCATCGTCTTCGATACTCGCCCAAGCATTAATTACTGGGAACCTTGGTATCTCGGGTGGCATCCACGCCCATGGCGCAAGCGTGGTGTCCCCACCTCGTCGAATCCCGCTCGTGGGCTTTACCCCCGCCTGCTCAAGGAAGGGCGCGACCTCCACGAACTGCATGCCCTTATGGCTCCCCGTCCCTTTCTCGTCAGCGGTGGCTCGGCGGATTCTCCTTCTCGATGGGCGCCTCTCAATCACAGCATTGCCGTGTGCAAGCTTCTTGGATTCGACAACCGGGTGGCCATGACGAATCGCCCAGAACATTCGCCCGACGCGGTCAGCAACGCCGCAATCTACGATTTTTTCGAACATTTCCTGAAGTAGTCCTCAGGGAATCTTATCATCATAAAACGAAATCGAATATAGGTAAACTAAGTCATAAACAAAACAGACTAAGTCTACTTATTATTTAGCTAACTAAACCTGCTTGATTTTAATGTAAAAAAGAATTTGCGATTACCTTGTTACGCTTGGCCAGTTTGCCTTATCGAGGCTTAAGCCAAAAGGATAAATGGGAAACCAATGCAACGGATACTCAAAGGAATGATAGGGCTTTTCAAGAGGGTCAAGAACGCCAAGTTAGGGTTTCAACTTCATTATTCCAAGGATGCTCAGGGGCATTGGTGCGTGTCGTAAGGGTTACGTTTCTTGAAGTTAATTTGAGTACAGTCCAGCCGGTGGTCGATAGTTTGCGATCAGCTACGTAGGAAGTTGCCGGTGCGTTTATGATATGGATTCCCTCGTGCCTTGCGTAAGTGCGATCATGAATGTGGCCGTGAATATAGGCCTTCACCTGTCTACGAGGGGATAGAACTTTCCACAGTTCCTTGGAATCGATAAGTCCTCCCGGGAAGTGCGCCGGATCACCCCCCAGTCTGGGATTGTGGTGGGCAACGATGATGGCGGGCTTATTGGGGTGGGCATCCAATGCTTTCGTCAGCCATGTGGTTTGCGTTTCCCCGAGAGTTCCTTGAGTAACCATCGTTTTCTGCAAGGAGTCGAGAAGGAAGAAATTCGCATGCCGCGTTGCCACCATTGAGATATGTCGTGACTTCACCAACGGAATCTTGGGCTGCTCTTCCTTCATTATCCTGTAGAAAGCATCTCGGTTATCGTGATTCCCAAGGGTGAGATGAAGACTCACTCGCGCTTCATGCAAGGGAGAGATGATTTCGGCAAAGTGTCGATAGTCGCCATCCTGACCATCCTTTAAGGCTAAATCTCCATTTATGATTGTTGCCACTGGTTTTTGTTTCAAGCCGGTCAATTCTCGAACCACTTGCTTGAGATTCATGGGAACGGAAGAGTCGGGAGGATGTTTTTCTCCTATGTGAGTGTCATTCAGTAGGTAGATCAGGTCTTCCTGCGCTTCTTCTGTAAAGCCATGCGCTTGGATGGTAATTAACCCCCCTCCGAGGGAACCGAGGAATTGGCGGCGATTGGTTAAGGGAAAGTGGATTGGCATGAAACAGACAATCTGTATCACAGATTCTAAATCTCAAGGGAAATATATTTCACCTCTCTTGTAATGGATTATCACAACTCCTACCTGTGAATTCTTTCAGGCTGGTACTCCCGCAGGGAGTCGAACCCTGATCCTCGGTTCCGGAAACCGATGTTCTATCCATTGAACTACAGGAGCTAACGCTACAGTCTGAATCATATACTGTTTGGAGAGTGGTTGGGGGTCAATTGCTTTCGCTGAGGTTCTCCGTGACTGATCGGGTGATGTGCTGAGAATACCCCAAATAAAAAATAAATGAGGTTTATGCTCAATCAGAGTTGACAGACGAAGATTTGTGCTATTGAGACCCAGTATCAATTGAAACTGAGACCCATTCTCAACCAGGAAGGCAAACATGAAAAACTGGACTAAACGCATAGGCCCATTGTTGGTAGCCGTCATTCTGGGTGGCTTTCTACACGGGCAAGACGAAAACGCAAGCGATGCAATCGAGGTACTTACTCCATTCAACGTCATAGGAAAGAAAGCCGACGTCTCATCCCTCCAAGGAACAGGCACGGTATTAGATGCCTCGGATCTTGGACCGTACTTTCATACTGACGTAACTGAAATACTTCGCCAAGTGCCCGGGGTCTATGTTCGTCCGGAAGAAGGTTATGGCCTATTCCCGAATATCAGTTTGCGAGGAGTGGATCCAAACCGTTCGTCCAAGGTAACGATCATGGAGGATGGCATTCCCTCATCCCCGTCCCCGTTTTCCGATCCATCCGCCTACTATTCTCCTACTGCAGGGCGGATGGCAGGTTTTGAAATCCTCAAGGGTTCCAGTTCTCTCAAGTACGGTCCGAACAATACCGGAGGTGTGATCAACTACTTGTCTACACCGATCCCGAACCAACAACTCTCCCACTTGCGAGCAAGTTACGGACAGAACAATGAGCGCATAAGTCATGCGTTTTCCGGAGGTAAAACTGCCTTGGGAGGTGGTACTCTTGGCTACTTGGTAGAGGTGTTCGACCATCGAACTGACGGGTGGAAGACTATCAATGGTCTGGGCAACTTTCCCTCTTCGAATGCCCCCCTGTCGAAAACCGACGTAACTTTCAAATTAGGCTATGAGTTCGGAGATGAAAATTATCTCGAGTTCAAGGCTGGTCGCACGGATCTAGACGGTGACGTCAGTTACATCGGGTTGAGCAAGGACGATTTTGCCGCGAATCCTTATCAACGGTATCACAACACACGATTGGATAATATGGATTCTGATCAGACTCGCTACTACTTGCGATTTCTCAAGGAATTTTCGCCGGAGGTGAAATTAAGCACCACTGCCTTTTACAACGAATTCAATCGGGATTGGTATAAAATCGGCAAAGTCAGGTACGATGATCCTGCCAATGGCTTGGGTACTTACGATGATGATTCTACAAGTGCGACTTACAGTGCTCTTGAGAAATGGAAATCCATCGGCAAGGGCGCCTTTGGAAGTTCCACTCATGTAAATCTTCTCAGGGCTTCGGGTGGGACTGTGGAAACGGGTCAAGTTAAGTACAAGCACAACGACCGTGCTTACGTTAACAAGGGCATCCAAGCTAATTTGGATTTTGAATTGGGGATCAACTCCTTCGACTTCGGCTTCCGTTATACGGATGACGAATACACTTACAAGGACTACACGGAGGATACTTACGACGTTACCGCCAATGGCGGAGGTCTCGTTTACGATTCGACGAGCGCATCTTCCAAAGACAAACCAGCTAAAAATGAATACAAGAAAGATCGAATCTCAAATGCTTGGGAATGGTACTTGGTTGATACAATGGACTTCGGTGCTTTGACGTTGACGCCCGGTCTTCGCTATACGGATGTCGAATACGAGTACAACAACAAGAAGGATTCCGTCTCCGATGTTTTGCTTGGGTTGGGGGCCACTTATGATTTCGAGACTGTTACGCTCTTTGGCGGTTTGCATCAAGGTCATGCCTTGCCCGGTTACAATGGCGCTTCCGGCACCTTGGAGGAAGAGCAGTCTCTTGGCTTGGAATTAGGAGTCCGAGGTACTGCAAATCGTTTTGGATATGAGCTAGCTTTCTTCAATACCAGTATCGACGATATGATTGCTATTCCAAGTGCGGGAAGTGGTTTGGGAGACGATGCCATTAATATTGGAGAGGCATCAATTCAAGGACTTGAGGCTGTTTTGGTAACGGACTTAAGTCCTGCAGGCGGGATAGGTGTTCCTGTTCAGTTCTCGATTACCCTTACTAATGCCGAATTCGATTCAGCGACTGAGACCGATGGTGAAAGCCGTTACGAGGGAGGAGAAGCCGGAAACGCCATTCCTTTTGTTGCGGACGTGCAATACAATCTGCGTGGAGGTTTGGTTTTCGATAAGTTGAGCACTTACCTGAATTACCATTGGCAGGACGACGTCTACGTAAACGCATCCAACACAGCTCCCGATAACTTTGATGCTCAAATCGAGTCTTGCGGCGTTCTTGATTGGTCTGCGTTTTATCAGATCTCCAAAGGGGTAAGTCTGTTTGGCAAGGTTACTAATCTGGCAGACAAGGAATATGCTGTCAGCGATTTGCCCGACGGTCTTCGTCCGGGTGCCCCCCGCATTGCAAGCGTGGGCATGTCTTTAGATTTCTAATTTTGTTTGTTTTGGTTAACCGTAATGCTTTACGGACCAAAATGTTTGGGTCTATCTCCGTGACCCACCCCTTCTCCGATTCCATCTGGAGAAGGGACACATTTTGACGATGGTACAAGTCAACCCGGGGAACTGTCGGCAGGACATCGGCACTCCCCATTTTATAACCCCGTCTCTTTACTGAGGCGGTGATATTTTTTTATGGGGAAGAGATTATAACTTCGCTTGTTCCGGTTGAGACTTGAGTGACTGAGGTTTTGCCGCTTGGCCATTGTACTTGGATGGTCGCGATTTCGTCTTTGCCGAGACTGAAGTTTACCCGTGCAGGAGTTTGAGTGAGGTATCCGGAACCTGCATGGATTTCGGCAGATTGGTTTTTTCCATCGGGAAGAAGTAAGTTAATTTTCGATGCTATTCCCGTGGGATTGCCTTTCGGGCCTTTTAGCCGAATTCGGAGGTTTCGATATTTGTTATTATTTATTGAGGCATTTGGGTTGTTGAGGTAGATCTCGGGCACGGAGTCGTTGCGGGCGAATGCGAGGTCTAGTCGACCGTCGTTATCGAGGTCGAGTGCGGCGAGACTTCGGGCTTCACCCCTAACAATGATTCCGCTTTTTTTTGGGGGGACAGGTAGGAAGTTACCGTTTCCGAGACCTTTTAGTAATTGTCCGAGTCCCCCGTCCATCCGACCTGTCTCGGGTTGTGGGGAAAAGAAATTTTGGGCTAGCATGAGGTCAATCTTCCCATCGGCATCGAAGTCCTCCGCGACGATGCCGAAGGTGGGTGCGATTTGGGCTATACGGGGTAGGGGATGAAAACCGAAGTGTCCCGTTCCGTCGTTTAACAATATGCCCGATTCAAGAGTGTTGGCTTCTACCCGATAAGCTTCAGCGAGGCATTTCGAGGTGTAGATTTGCGGCATAGTGGCTCTTGCGAAGGATGCGTAAGAGCCGAATTTTTTACTTACGAAAGGCATGGCTTCGGTGGAGCAACTGCGACCGCGCAGGGGGTAGAGTTTATCGTGTTCCCAAGTTGCTTCGACAAAACTTTTGCGACCTGTGTCGTCAAAGGCGCCATAATATCCTTCGAAGGGGTGCTCTTTGGACACCTTGTACTTTGTGTTCAGTCCTAGGTTGCCGACGGCGTAGTCGAGATCCCCGTCTTGGTCGAAGTCGGCCGAGGCTATCCCTGCCCACCATCCCGTGAGGTTGGAGAGTCCGGCTTCCTTTGTTGCGTCGACTAGCTTGCCCTTGTTGTTTTTGAATAGCTTGACGGGACCCCATTCCGCGGCAACGAGAAGGTCTGTCCAACCGTCTCCTGTTGCGTCCGTCCACAATGCGCCGGTGATCATACCTGCCGTCGCGAGATCCGGGGCAATGGCTTTTGTGACGTCTGCGAAATTACCTTTGTCGTTACGCAGAAGTCGGCTTGCACCAGGTAGAGGGTATTCGCCACGGGTCAGTCTTCCTCCGATAAACAGGTCTAGGTCACCATCGCGATCGAAGTCGCATGCCACTGCAGGACCAGATGAACTTGAGCCACCCGGAAAGGGTACTCGTTCGAATCGGAAACCTCCCACATTACGGTAAAGGCGATCGGTGTAATGTTTGGAGCCTTTGGTCGCTTCTATTCCACCTGAGGTTACGAGCAGGTCTTGCCGTCCATCAGAATCATAATCGAAGAACAGGGCAGCCATGTCTTCGGAATTCTTGTCTGCGACAAAGGCGGGAGTAACGAGCCGTCGAAACTCACCGTTGCCATAGTTTAGCCAAATGCTTCCCGGGTTTCCCGCTGCACCTCCCATAAACAAGTCGGGAAAACCGTTTGCATCGACATCGGTCCAAGCCATGCCGGGTCCTAACCTAGAAAGCTTGTGAGGAAGGAGTGGTTGAATCTTATAATCATCGAATGGTTTCTCTTCGTGACGAAGTTCGGTGGTCGTGGAAACTTTTCGAAAGAGTGGTTTCTTTGGTTTTTGGGGTTCGGGAATTGTAGGTTCCGAGGTGGTCTGAGTGATTTCGTAGTAATAGTTGGCGTGCAAATCACCGAATTCTTGTTCGGTGCCGTCAGCCCAAATGATTTTCAACACTCCTATATAATCTTCTTCGCCCAGACCGAAGTGTAGGACTGGTTCGTCCGCGGACATGTAGCCTGTTGTAGGTCGTAGGGTTTTAGTCTGTCTGCGCTTGGCTGTGACTACGGTGACCTTGGAGCCCCATGCATTCCCTCCTTTGAGTGAAAGGAGGACCCGATTCCCTTCAAAGGAATCATTCCGATAAAAGTGTACCGATTCATTTAGGTTAGCGACTATTAGGTCGAGGTCACCGTCTCGGTCAAGGTCTCCGTGAGCAGCGGCAAAGCTCATGCCTTTGTGGTTGAGTCCCCATTTTTTGGAGACTTTGGTGAAATCGAGTTTACCCGCATTGCGGAAGGCAAGGTTAACGTCTTTTTTGAAACCGGTTTTACGGTAGTGATCGAACTCGGATTTACCAATCCGGTCCTGGTCGCTCATCGGGTGATCGGCGTCAGTAAAATTTTGGGTCATGCCGTTTGTTATGAAGACATCGATCATGCCGTCCTCGTCAAAATCTTCCAGTTTTGGAGCCCAACCCCAATCGGCGTCGGCGAGCCCTGCAAGGTAGGCGGCTTCACGAAAAATGCCATTACCCTCATTCATTAAAAGCACGTTCCGCATGTATTGGCGTGGTATTGCAGTTTCTAGAAAACGCTTGTGCGAGGTCATTGTTCCCATGGTGGTCTTTTGTCGGAAGTGGTTTGTTCCTGACATGTCCAAGGTGAACAGGTCATCGGCTCCGTTTCCATCGAGGTCAGCTAGGTCAGAACCCATGGCAAACCAAGCAACATGCGGGAAGGTTTCGCTGATGACGTCCACGAAAGTTCCGCCATCGTTGCGGTAGAGATGATCGGGGTCATTGAAGTCATTGGCTACGTAGAGATCCGGGTCTCCGTCGTCGTCGTAGTCCCACCATGCCGCAGATAGACCATGACCACGCGCGATTATTCCCGAGGCAGTTGAAATTTCTTTAAAATGCCCTCCTTCGTTACGGTAGAGGCGATCTTCGCTGCCGGAAGGCTCTAACTTCATTATGCCTTCGGCAGCTTCTCGCATTCGAAAGTATTTTTGAAAAGATGGCAGAACTTCCGGTCGACCGTCCACGCCTTTTCGAAAGGGTGGTTCTTTTGGTCTTCCGCCGGCGAGAAATAGACGATTGGTAAGCAGGAAGAAATCGAGATCACCGTCACGATCGTAGTCCTGAAAGTAAGGCATCAGACTTGCAGAGACCGTGTCCACGCCCAAAGCCTTCGCCTTTTCAACGAACTTGCCCGAGCCATCGTTCAACCAAAGCTGGTTTGGCGTGTCGTAATTGCAGACGTAAAGATCGAGATCTCCATCGGCATCGATGTCGCCGAATGCGGCACCGGCCGACCATGGGTTTCCTCCTTCCGAAAGACCGCTTTCCGAAGTGACTTCACGAAAATGAAACTTCCCCAAGTTGCTGTAGAGTTTGTTGGTCGTTGGCCCACCTGTGAAAAAAACATCGGGCCAACCGTCGCCATTGATGTCTCCGATGGCTATGCCACCGCAAGAAAACCCTGAGGCGTAAAGTGCTTTGCGAGGGTGGTTCGGCTGAAACTCGTTGACGAAGGAAACGTCTGTTCGTTCAGAGTCAACTAAGGTAAAACGAGGTCTAGAGGCCCGAACTTGTCGCTTTGGCAACTTTTTACCTTTGATGTATTGGAAAATCTGTTCATCGGGGTGAAAGGGTGGTATTTGATCCCATACCGCCTCTTTATCTTTTTTGCCCGATTGCGATTGGTCGCAACTTGCGACAACCAATAAAAAGCCGCTCGCAAATAAGCTGACAAGTTGGGTATTGGCAGGAAAACTGTTCATTTTAACCGTTGGTCAGTCGGTCTAAAATGAAATTTTGCGCTTTCCAGTGTTGCCGTCAAGGCAACAAAAAAATCACATCGGCGAAAACAGAGACAAAAGTGTATCTAGAATTATACTACCGTTGGTAGATCGGCAGGTAGTGGTATTTTACTGCTAAGGCGAGAATTGCCATGGAAGTGGAATAGATTTGCCCAGCACTGTTTTCGGAACCGCTACCATGCCATGAACCGTCTCCTCGCTGAAGTTTTAGCATAATTTCCTCCACCTTCTTTCGGGCGATTTTCGCGTGGTCGCCACCGCGTTGGTACATGGCTTGCGAATAATAATAGGTTCCGTACAAAAAGAATTTTCTCCCGGTATTGGGTTCATTGTCCAAAAGCCAGTCGGCGGCTCCTTTGACGAAGGGGGACTCGTATTCTCCGCATACCTGCATGGCGAGTAAACCCGCGGCGGTGGTTGTGTACTCGGCACTACCGCCTGGTTGGTAGGCAAATCCTGATTTCTTGTTCACCGGATCGCCTTTAGAATCGAGGCTGGAGTGATAGGACCTTTGCAGGTATCCCACGGCTTCCTCGATTGCCGAGGAGGGCACATCAAGTCCTGCGTTTTTTGCCGAACGCAGTGACATCAGTTGCCAGATGGTGGCAGAAAGGTCGGCGTCACGAGCATCGGGGGAATATCGCCAGCCGCCTTGGTGGGATGGGCTTTTGGGCACCTTTTGCGAACGCAATATCAAGTTTATCGCTTTTTGGGTGCTCCTGCGAATCTTTTGGTCCTGTTCTTCGTCGAGGCCCATTCCTAGCATTTCAGAGAGCGTCAAAGTGATGATTCCGTGACCATACATTCGCCCTCCGTCCTTGTTCCCAAAATAGCCATGTTCGTCTTGCCTTCCTTCCTTGAGCACGTAATCGATCGCACGCCGCATGACGCGTCCTTCTTCGTTTGGATTGATCGGTTGGTGGCCCACTGCCGCCATGGACATTAGCGATAGGGCAGTCATGGTGGTGGGATTTCCCTTGTCATGAATGGATCCATCGGATTGTTGCTTCTTCGCGATATAGGCAATTCCTTTTTCTATCGCCTTGTCCACCTTATCCTTTTGGAAGGGATTACCGGCTTCATCGTCGGAAGGAACTTCTTCCTCTCCCGATAACGGAGCTATTGTTGACCCCAATAGGAATAGAAACAAAAATAGAAACTTCATTTTTTAATAACTTTTAGCAAAATTGAAGCATGCTCATTTTTTCTTACGAGATTTGTCAGCCATGGCTCGAAAGTAAGCTTCAACGCGGTTGCGGTACTCGCCTGAAACGGCTTCCCTGCGACCATCCATTAGGTCTTTCGCTAGTTTGGGAGGTAGGCGTCCCCATTCAAGTTTAGACATTTCCGTCATGGCGGGTAAGTCTTGAAAGGCCATAGCTCCTGCTTGAACGGCGGCCCCTTCCCCCGAATTGAGTTGAAGGCCTTCGCTCTTTGGGCTTTGTCCGGGAATCCGGGATTGAGCCATTTGAGCTTGTGCCGCAGCGGCCATAGCCTGTGCGGCGGCGGCCATTGCTTGTGCGGCTTGTGTTGCTAGGCCTGGTTGCCCTTGACCTGGCGGTCCTTGCCCCTGACCAGGTGGTCCTTCACCTGGCGGTCCTTCACCCGGTTGGCCTTCACCCGGTTGGCCGGATTGGGCGGCCTGCGCAGCTTGAGCCAATGGAGAATCCGAAGGTAATCCACCTTCAGCTGGGAATGCGTCATCACCGAATGGGTTTTCAAATGGATTTAGCACTTGATCCAATGAATCAAGAGTCTGGGCGAGCGCCTGCGCTGTTTCGGGATTGGTAAGAGGAGCATCGCTAGGGCTTCCTGGTTGGCCCTCGCCTTGACCTTGACCTTGACCTTGACCTTGACCTTCGCCCTGTCCTTCGCCTTGGCCTTCACCTTGACCTTCGCCTTGACCCTCGCCTTGACCCTCGCCTTGACCCTCGCCTTCGCCTTCGCCCTGACCTTCGCCCTGACCTTCCCCTTCGCCTTGACCTTCGCCCTCGCCCTGACCTTCACCTTCGCCCTGACCTTGGCCTTCGCCTTGGCCTTCGCCCTCGCCCTGACCTTCACCTTCGCCCTCGCCCTGACCTTCACCTTCGCCTTCGCCTTGGCCTTCAC
>CALBIN010000173.1 GCA_937893275.1 uncultured Opitutia bacterium
CTCAACTGCTACGGCTCAAGGGCATGATTTTCGCATTCGAATCACTCACGATAAACAAGACGGCAAAACCTTCAAGTTGGAATTGCAGGCGATACCCTCCGCGCAAATCGCTGCACCCTCCATGGATCAACGCATCAATAGTTTCATCGCCCCCATTACCGATTCAATCTCTTCCATAGTCTTTTGGGCTCCCGCAGTGCCCAACCTTCAACTCGAGATACTTGAGGATTCGGTCAAAGATCTCAATTTCTCTCCTGAAACGCAACGAAATGGAATCCTGTTGGAAGTCCATGCGGGACTAAACATCGAAAACCTGCAAGAACAACTGCTAAAAAGGTCCAGGCATCTTCGCGTCAAGGGGGAATTACCCAAGATACGTCCACTGGAGAATCGAGCGGGATCCAAAAACAATTGGCGCTCGGCGGCAAATGGCGAATTCGTCGTGCCGTGTCAGGCTACCGTGCCAGCCGTGGTTTTGTGGCTAGTAGCGGGTGCCATCATATTCACTCTTTATCTGCGTTTTGCAAACTTCAGGTTTTTTCGACTCGCAATCGAAATCGTAAGCGGAAAGCACTCCAACCCGACTGACAAGGGTGAGGTTTCGCATTTCCAAGCTTTGTCTGCAGCCCTGTCGGGGACGGTGGGGTTAGGAAATATAGCAGGTGTCGCCGTTGCAATTAGCCTTGGCGGACCGGGCGCGACGTTCTGGATGATCGTTGCGGGTCTGCTTGGCATGTCTTCCAAGTTCGTCGAGTGCACCCTAGGCGTTAAGTACCGTAAATTTGGAGAAGACGGAAGGACGTACGGAGGCCCCATGTACTATCTTCGAGATGGTTTGGCCAAACGAGGTTGGGAGAAAACGGGAAAAATATTCGCCATCTTCTTTGCCGTGATGTGCGTGGGAGGTTCTCTCGGCGGTGGAAACATGTTTCAGATCAATCAAGCCTTCGCCCAGTTCGTAAACGTCACGGGCGGACCGCAAGAAAGCTGGGCTCAAGGCTACGGTTGGCTCTTTGGTCTAATAGTCGCGGCACTCGTAGCACTCGTTATTATCGGAGGAATCCGCAGCATTGCCAGGGCCACCTCGAAAATCGTACCGTTGATGTGCGGAATATACGTATTGGCCGCTATCGTGGTGCTGGTCGCCCGAATCAACGAGGTTCCCGGAGCATTCGCCCTCATCCTCAGCGAGGCCTTTAATCCGCAAGCCGTAACCGGTGGATTCGTCGGCGTTCTGGTTCAAGGATTCAAGCGGGCCGCATTCTCTAACGAAGCCGGGATAGGTTCGGCCTCAATCGCACACTCTGCCGTCCGTACGAAATATCCGGCAAGCGAAGGTTTAGTAAGTCTTTTGGAACCCTTCATCGATACGGTTGTTGTTTGTACCATGACTGCCCTTGTCATCGTGGTGACCGGTCAATGGGAGGTAGGAGCATCCAGTTTTGCAGAAGGAGTCAGCCTAACATCGGACTCCTTTGAATCAGTCATCAGTTGGTTTCCGCTTGTACTTACGTTGGCTGTGCTCCTGTTCGCCTTTTCCACGATGATCACGTGGTCTTACTACGGTCAACAGGCTTGGGCCTTCGTATTCGGGAGAGGTCGCCAAGCGGATCTCGCCTACAAACTCATTTTCTGCCTCTGCATCATACTGGGATCAGCCATGAGCTTGGACAAAGTGATTGATTTCTCCGATGCCATGATCTTCGCTATGTGCTTCCCCAACCTGATCGGTCTCTATTTTCTGATGCCTGAAGCTCGGCAGGAACTGGGAATTTACCTAAGGGAAATACGAAAAGGTCGACCTTCGGCATCAGAATAAGCTTTCATCTTGCTTTGCCCTGAGACAAAAAGATCACATAAAGTACGTTTTATTGCTTCTCCCACCGACATTATGCCAGTTAAGTAAGTTTTCTGTTTGTTTTTCTGAATTTTCAAGTATATATTAATCAGCTTAAGAAACATCCCCCCTAAGATACAATGGACGACGATACAGTACACATATCCGATTCAGAAGAAGCACAAGCCGCCACATCTAGATTGGTTAAGGTAATCGAAAATTGGGCTACGAAAGAAAGTCAAAAATCCGATTACGAACTATCTGCCTTTGGTGCCGCCTTGGCTTCAGGCATTGTTGCGTTTCACGAGATCACGGCAAAAGACTGTCGCTCCAGCCCGGGGTTAATGTCTGCCGTGTCCCGTGCTCATAAGCATCTTACGAGGCAGCATCAGCAATTCGATTCCGAGATCGACAAGATGCACCTGAAATTTGCTCAAGAAATGGAAGAACTGGATTTGAAGATTATTCGGGACAGAAAAGAATTCAAGAATTACCTTTCGTCTCTCCTTTTCGCGGAAGAATACAACAAGTTGCGCAAATCCGTAGGAGCCCTGTTCGAAACACTTGACGCCAAGGCTAACTACCGAGAAGAAACAAGCAAACCTACTGAGTAAGCTCCTGCTGGCGCCACGGCGTAAGTTTTTAAGTAAATCATATTCAGCCGTTGGTAATCATTCCATTTAGGCTAATCTGCTGGCAAGTCGCCCAATTAAGTGGTCTAACCATTGACTAAGGGGATAGCATTTTAAGCCCCAAGCTCAACCATGCGGGCATGGTGATAAGGCAACCCGCCAAAGTAGCCAAAATAATTCTTAATGCAATTTCCGTATCTCCGTCATAGGATTTGACTATTACGATGGCAAACACCCCCGCAGGCATGGCGGCTTGAACCACCAGTACTTCCCTCAGCCAAGACAGGTCATGGGGGAAAGGCGCCAGAGCTACGATCCCCATCAATACAGCCGGCACCAATAACAGGCGAACGGCGCCTGCTCCCGCTTCCACTCGCAGACCGGTACCGCTTTTTTTATCACCCAAGAGATCCAATACGCTACCACCGATCAAAAGCAACCCCACGGGAATGGCGCAAGCGGCCAAGGCATCCACTATTTCGAACACGAACGACGGCAGTCCCGCTCTGCCCCCCACGGAACTCAAGACCATAGCCAATACAATGGCCACCGCAGGAGGATTCACCAGTCGCCGCCAACTGGGAGCGCCACCGATCAAGATCATCACGCCCACCGTCCAAATGGCGATCTCAACCCCCAAGTTGAAAATGATCAATTTCCCGACGAACGCTTCTCCGAATAAGGCTTCCCCCACGGGAAAAGCAAAAAAACCATAATTGAAAATACCGGAGGTAAAAGTGAAACTCTTGCTCTCCTTAGTCGAAAGCCCGATCGAACGGGCGGCCAATATGCTAAATCCGAAGCCAAGTACAATAGCGAGAAAACCCGCCAACGGAGCCAACGCGAAAATCGTGGGTTCCCGCAATCCTTCATGCCCCACCAAATGCCGCAAGATGAAGCACGGGTAAAGCAAGCGAATGGTAAGCGTAGCCAAGGAGGCATCCGCCTCTGTTCGAAACCATCCGAACCGTCGAGTAAAACACCCCAACAAGATGATCCCTATCGGCAACACCAAAGCCGAAACGATATTCAAGAAATCCGACACCCCGAGATAAAAACATACCAACAAGTCTACAAAACAAAAGAAGGGCAACAACCCTTTACAAAACTACTGGAATCTAGCTGGTGCCCCCACGAGGAATCGAACCTCGATCTACGGTTTAGGAAACCAGTGTTTTATCCGTTAAACTATGGGGGCGATCTGAAAAGCAATGCGAGATTTAGTCAGGCATTGCTTTGAACGCCAGAAAGGAGT
>CALBIN010000174.1 GCA_937893275.1 uncultured Opitutia bacterium
GATCACGAGATATCCAATTTCCTGCAATCCGAGGAAGAAACCCGGACTCGGTTCGGCATCCTTCATTTTGGGGTCGGTGTTCTCGATAAAGCCGACCCGTGGACCCGCATGTCCTATGCTGGGCCCAACCAACCGGTAGCGCCCTTGGGAGATCCATACGAAGCCTATCGTAAGCTCTACGGGAACGTGAGGGAGAAAAAGCAAATTAACTCGATTCTTGACGATCTCAAGACCGACCTTTCCCAAGTAGCCGATAAACTCTCGCCCAATGACCGAAAACTCCTAGTCGAGCATTCCATCCTAGTCGACAGAATGGACAAAGAGTTTTCGCGTTCGGATGACCTCAAGAACCTGGTCGAAAAACCTCCGCGCCTCAAGGAAGGCGTTGAAAACTTAAACGACAATCTTCCCTCTCTGAGCCGGATGCAGATCGACCTCCTGGTCAATTCCTTTGTCAACGACTTCACCCGCGTAGCCACGCTGCAATTCACCAAGTCGGTTGGGCAAGCTAAGATGAGCTGGCTGGACATCAATGAAAGACATCACACCCTTTCACACGAGCCCGACAAAAACAAGGATGCCTACGACAAGCTCATTCGAATCAACACTTGGTTCGCGGAAGAACTCGCCTACTTACTAAAGAAACTGGAATCTACCCCTGAACCCGGACAAACGGGATCCATGCTCGACCATACCCTCGTGGTCTGGACGAATGAGCTGGGCAAAGGCAACAGCCATACCCTCAACGACATCCCCTTTCTGCTTGCGGGAAGTGGTTTCGGCTTCAAAATGGGACGATCCCTTTCTTGTGAAAACAACCCGCACAACAGGTTGCTTCTGAGTCTCGCGCATGCCGTGGGGCATCCCTTGAAGACCTTCGGAAATCCCAAGCTAAGTGCGGGCGGCCCCTTGGACTTGGGCTAACCGCTCTACGGAATCAGCGGCGGGTCACTCCTGCAGGAAGAGAAAAACGCCCTTGCGGTTGGATACCACGACGTCGATCTTCTCATCGCCGTTGAAATCCTCGGTTAGGAACTGCGCCCCTACGCCCGACTGGTCGTCTATCTTGTGGGGAACGAACTCGGGCGCCTTGCCCTTGGTCATCTTGAGGTCGAACCAGTAGAGCTCGCTTGCCTGCCCGGCCAAGGACGGTCGATATCCGTGGGCGAAGAAACGTCGACCCGTGACCAAGTCCTTGCGACCGTCGCCATTGACGTCGACGTAGTTGGCCGAGTGAGTCTCGCGAATCAGGCCCTTGTGAAAAGGATTGGTTTCGAAACTACCGTCTTCCTTTTGCTTGCACCAGTAAATACCCGTGCCGTGGGCAGACGTACAAAGAACGTCGTTCAGCCCGTCACCATCGGCATCGAGGTGATACATGTCGGCCACGCCATCCTTCACGATCTGCTTGGCATGATAGGTCCACTTGCCACTCTTCTCAGACTTATTTTTCGGCTGGGCCCACCAGCCCCCACCCCAAGTAACGTCGAGCAAGCCATCGCCGTTGACGTCCGAAGCGCCGAGACCGTGAGCAAACTTGTGGGCGGGCTTGGGTTCGTCTCCGATAAGATTGTGAGGCCATAACTCGTTGAGCTTGGAAACCTCGGGAACGGGCACCCATGCAATTTTGCCTTCCACACCCATTAGAAATACCTTCTTGCCGTCGCCAAAGAGATCCAAGTAGAGGCGAGTCTCGTTGCCCGTGCCCTTAAATGCCTCGCGTTCCTTCCAATGGCCTTCTCCCTCGTTTTTCGGGTTTTCATACCACTTGGCGGATTTACCGTGAAAAGGAATGACCATGACGTCGAGCCAACCGTCACGGTTGTAATCATCCGAATATACGGCAAAGGCTTCGGTGTACCCACCTCGGGTCTCCTTGCGCGGATTGCGAATCTCATGGCGCGTCCAATCGGGGGCGGCGTACCAATAGTCTCCGACGACCACGTCGTTTTTGCCATCCTTGTTGAAATCGCCTATGCCAACTCCCTCGGAACGGAACATGTCGTCCAAGGTGATTTTCTTGAACTTCGGTTCGGCAGAGACAGCAATCAAACCAGTGCATAGAACGAGGGAAAACAGAGATGATTTTTTCATGGGAGGGATGAGGTTGAAGAATTTTAGATAAAACGAAAACAAAGTGCCCGAGAACTGGAACAGTCGAGCGAAATCTATCCTCCCAATTAATTCATTTCACAGAAGAACCGAATATTCTTCCCGTGAGAATCGTTTTGGTTGAAAGGAAAGAACATGAAAAAAAACTTCACTGATTGAATGGAAAGTGCGGGCGGTTTCCTGAAAAACAAGAGATTCCCGCTAGCCTCGTTCCGCTTGACGTCCTCTACCTAAAGAAACGATATCAAAAGCCTAACTCCCAAATCTCCACATAAAGTCTCAATGAAACTTACCCATTCGCCACTAATTACAGCTTTAACTCTTGCAATACTTCCGGCCACACCGTCCGGGGCCAAGCAAAGCGAGGAAAGCTTCAAACCTGAAAACGGCTCGCAAGGCTACCGCTACTTGCTGCACCTCCCTAAGGGTGCGGAAAAGAAGGGGGCAAAGGAGAAATGGCCTCTGCTTGTATTCCTTCACGGAAGAGGCGAACGAGGCGGCAACCTTAGATTGGTAAAAAAGCATGGTCCCGCCAAACTGGCTGAGGTTCGCGAAATGAAGTTCATCGTGGTATCCCCTCAATGCCCCACCACCGACTTGTGGTGGAAACCGAAAATAGTAGCCGGACTGGTTGATTCCGTAATCAAGAAGTACCCCGTGGACAAGGATCGCGTCTACCTGACGGGGCTGAGCCAAGGCGGGTTCGGAACTTGGGCGACGGCAGCCGAATATCCAAAGAAATTTGCCGCTGTGGCTCCGATCTGTGGAGGGGGCAAGGTGAGCTGGGCCCACAACTACGGCAAATTACCAATCTGGAACTTTCATGGAACGAGAGACAAGGCCGTCCCCGTCGTGCTTAGTCACAAGATGGTAAAGGCGGTGAAAGAAGCCGGGGGAGACATAACCTTTACGGAATATCCCGACAAGGGCCACGACTGCTGGACTGCGACCTACGACAATCCGAAACTGTACGAATGGCTGCTCAGCCACACGAGAAAGCCTTGACGGACAACCCCTCCATTCAAGCCGTTCTCAACCGATTAACAGCGACGGCACCCAAGGACTTCCTTTCCGCCAAGGCTGAGCACCAATCGTTTGTCGAGCAAACGGCCGCGACCTTTTTGGAAGAACCTGAGAAGATCGAGAATGCTCTTCTCGGCGAACGAGGACGGTATCCGCTTGCCCTACACGTCGCGGCGAAACTGGCCAAGGCCAAGGAGGTCGTAACGAAACTTCGTCAACCCGTAAAACTGAGCGTAGTGTTCGCGGTGTACAAGGAACATCATCGAATCCTAAGACCCGAGGAGCACAACTCGGGAGAGGACTTTCTTCGCCGCAAAGTGGCGCAATTGGATTGGCTTGCCTCCTCCTCTCCGAAATTCTCCTGGGAACTAGTTGCCGTAGACGACGGTTGCCCGGAAGGCAGCGGACATCTGATCGAACAATTAGCCAAGGACGAAGGTTTCGAAAATGTTCGCGTGCTCTTCCTCGAGCATGCGATTCGGGAAAAACTGGCGATCGCAGGATCGTTGCATTCCACCGACGAGAGCCGCAAGGGTGGATCCATCGTATACGGGATGTGGGAAACCAGTCAAAGAGTTGAAGCAGACAAGGAGCATGTCGTAGCCTTCACCGATGCCGACCTGTCGACGCACCTCGGGCAAGCGGGACTGTTACTGGATCCGCTACTGAACGGCGGCAAGGAAGTTGCCCTAGGGTCTCGACGAGAGACCGCTTCCATAGTCGTCAAGAAAGGCACTCGGAACGTAAGGGGAAAGCTCTTCATCTATCTTTGGAAAAGGATGCTTTCTCCTGCTTTGATCGAAATCACGGACACGCAATGCGGGTTCAAGGCGTTTCGAGCGGAAACGGCTCGGGGGATTCTCCACGATCTGCTCGAACGCGGCTTCGCCTTCGACATCGAATTATTGCTGAAAGCCGAGCAAAGAAGCTCCAACTGCTTGGCAAGGGTTCCCATCGCATGGATAGACAGCGAAGCCGAGTCCACCACCACGGCCCTGAACCCTTATTTAACGATGCTCAAAAGCATTGCGGGCATGAGTCGAAAGTACCTGCCTTCCCATCCTGAGGCGGAAGACTTCGTCACCTTCATAGAATCGCTCGACGAAGACCAATGGAGCCAACTGGTGGAAAACGTACCGGGAGCGATCGCTTGTGCAGATCCACTTTGCTTCGGTCGCTTCGACGAGGTAACACCGGACGATCTACGGCTCATCTTAAACAACACCTGAAAAGCTTCGGAAGATTATTTCTAAAGAACACCCAGGATCATCTTTAATCCAGTCCTTATCCTTATGAATCATCGCTTGGTAAACATTCTCTCGTCCATCATTCTCATCTCCTCGCCGATACTTGCGGAAGAGACCCACGTCGTCGACCATCCTGCCATGGTCAAGGGATTGGACACGGCCAACCGCGAAGGATTCGATCGAGGAAAAGCTCTCTACCAAATCGTTTGCATAAATTGTCATGGAACTCCGAGCAAGGCGGGGACATTGCCCACGGCCCTCCGTTTCTGGGA
>CALBIN010000175.1 GCA_937893275.1 uncultured Opitutia bacterium
CCTTCACTTTGGGCAATGGCTCCGATCGACCGGAGCATGATGGTGGTGGATACCGGCAACTCGACCGTCAATCCGGCCAAGCCAAAAGCTCCACCTGCCGCGCCCGATACCATTACCGCAACTTTATGACCGAAATCGCTTGGAGCAAAACTTCGGGACTCCCCTAAACTATTGACCGCAAATTTCAGGGATTGCTGCAGAGCGCCTTGCGTCGCCATTGAAATACGTTCGGACCAATTGTCGGGAAGGAGGTCAAAGCCCTTCTCGATCGGTTTCCCGATCAGATTCGTAAGTTTGATAACCAGCCCCGGCGACTCGAGAATTTCCTTGGCTTCGCGAAGGGTGTTAGAGTCTTCGGTTGTGAGATTCATGCCATGATCGTGAGAGGATAATTCAGGAACTGCAAGGCAAACCTTGTCAACGCTCCTTCGAACGAACTCGATTCACCTCTTCTCTGACCGAGATTCTTTGGCAAACTCACATATTATTCAAAAGGGCACTACAACTTTCCGACAAAAGAATCATTTACCGATGCAATAAAGCATTTCTTGCCTTAGGGAGCCATCGCGATGAGCGACCCGAAGGTACAGGCGATTCCCGGCAATTGCTGGAGAGGAAAAGGTTTCATCGCCTAATTTGTTGGTTGCCAGCAATTCAAAGGCTTTGGGGTTCGCTCGAAAGACGAAGAAGTTCCCTTCTTCGTTGGCGGCGTACAGCAAGTCGTCCACCAAAGTGAGGGACGAGCTGTGGGTACCTCCTAAGCGAGCCTTCCATTGTTCCTCGCCGGTATCGCTTTTCCAGCAATAGGCAATCCCGGCGTCGGCAACCGCATACAGATACCCTTGACGCACAACCATGGAAGGAACGTAAACTCTGACCCTGTTTTCCCATACGATCTTGCCCGAGCCATCCGCGAGCAGGGCCGAGACGTGGTTCTTGGGATACCCTCCCGAGGAGTACACGTGCCGACCATCGGTGACCGTGGAAGTAACACATTCCGTGGTAGCGCCCTTTGTCTCCCACAAAATCTTTCCGGTCAAAGGATCGAAAGCGGTTACAAGTTCGCACCCCGTAAGGATCAGTTGCTCTTTCCCAGCCGCGTTCACCACGATGGGCGAGGCGTAATTCGGCATCTTTGGACGTTTGCTCTTCCAGACGATCTCTCCTGTTTTTTTACGAAGCCCGGCGATCACTCCCGCCTTCTTGTTGTCCGCGGCGACGAGCAAGAGATCGTTGTATGGCATTGGAGATGCCCCATAGGCTTGATGAACGACGTAATCGGTAATCCGAGTCTGCCAAAGAATTTCGCCTTTGAGGGACAAGGCAGTCGTCCAGGCAGCCCCACCATTGACGAAACTGACGTACACGCGCTCACCATCGCATGCTGGAGTGGAAGAGGCTTGGGAGGCCTTTTTATTGCGTTTCATGAACTTGCCCCTGTGAACGGCAGTCTCCCAAAGGAGTTTCCCCAAAGTACGGCTGTAACAATAAACGCTCTGAACCTGCTTTTTCTCGTCGGCGGAACAAAGGAGCACTTGGTCGCCGAAGACGATGGGAGAACCATGACCGCGCCCGGAAACAGGCGACTTCCAAATCACTTTCTCGGTCGAGCTCCAACGAAGAGGCAAATCTTGACCGGATGCCGCCACGCCCGAATAGCTTGGACCACGCCACCATGGCCAATCTTTATCGTGGAGTGTATCTCCCGAAACTGAAACGCCAATGAAAAGAAAAGCGAAGAATAAGTTTTTCATTCCATAAACACTAAGCTTTCAATCGACAAAGTCTCCAAGAAAAGGAGGCGAACATCAAAAAAACGAAAGTCTCCGACTAGCTCCATGCGCACCATTTCTCCCACTTCCAGTTCGACCGAAAACTTATTTTCGCAACCAGGCAATCAGGTCAGCCAGGTCTTTCGGGCTGAGAATTCGATCGAGACCTACCGGCATTAGGGAAGCCTTTACGGTTTCCATCTTTGCTATGTTTTTACGAAGAATCACTTGATCGGTTCCGGCGAGGTCTCGCAAGGTGACGTTGCCCGGAGCTTCTGCCACGAGAAGACCTGCCAGCGTCTCGCCCTTTCCGGTGGTTAGAATATGGGTAGCGTAACCAGGTGTAATTTCACGATTCGG